>DASWWE010000172.1:0-8976 GCA_036406055.1 Flavipsychrobacter sp.
TTTCTTCCATAGCTACCTGCCTGGCTACAGAACGCATCAGGGCTGCAAATACACGGTCCAGCTCACGCACGCCCGATTCCCGCGTGTATTCCTGTATTATCTTGTTGATGACCTTATCTGTAAAGCGAAGGTTAACTTTTGTAAGGCCGTGCAGTTCTTTTTGTTTGGGTATCAGGTGGCGCTTGGCTATCTCCGTTTTTTCTTCCATGGAATAGCCGGTAAGCTGTATGATTTCCAGCCTGTCGCGCAGCGCGGGTTGTATATCGCCCAGGCTATTGGCGGTAGCTATGAACAGGACTTTTGAAAGGTCGTATTCCAGCTCCAGGTAATTATCGTAAAAGGTATTGTTTTGTTCCGGGTCCAGTATCTCCAGCAATGCAGAGCTTGGGTCTCCGCGGAAGTCTTTACCTATTTTATCAATCTCATCCAGTATGAAAACGGGGTTCGATGATTTTACTTTTCGCAAAGATTGTATGATACGGCCGGGCATGGCACCAATGTATGTTTTACGATGCCCGCGCAGCTCGCTTTCATCGTGCAGGCCGCCCAGGCTCAGGCGTACATACTTACGGTTCACGGCGCTGGCAATGCTACGGCCCAGCGATGTTTTACCGATACCCGGAGGGCCTACGAAACACAGGATGGGCGATTTCAGGTCGCCCTTCAGTTTCAGTACAGCCAGGTATTCCAGTATGCGGTCTTTTATCTTGTGCATACCGTAGTGGTCCACATCCAGTATCTTCTGCGCCTTCTTCAGGTCGTAGCTATCTTCTGTAAAGGTATCCCACGGCAGGTCCAGCATCAGGTCCAGGTGGTTGTATATCACCGAATAGTCGGGCGTAGAGGGGTGCATGCGCAGCAGCTTCTCTATGTTTTTTTGAAAAAGCTCTTGTGTAGATGCCGGCCATTTAATGCCTTCGGCACGCTTTTGCAAATCCAGTATCTCACGCTCATTCGGGTCGCCACCCAGTTCTTCTCGTATCGACTTCATCTGCTGCTGCAGGAAGTATTCGCGTTGTTGCTTATCTATATCAGCGCGTGTCTTGTTGGTTATTTCATTCTTCAGCTCCAGCAGTTGCAGTTCTGCCTGTAGTAGCTGTAATAATCTTTCTGCACGCAGCTTCACATCATTTTCCTCCAGCAGTGCCTGCTTTTCGGTAAGCTTTGCTGTAAGGTTGGATGCTACAAAGTGTACCAGGAAAGACTGGTGCTCTATATTGCGCAGCACGATGCTGGTTTCATTCGGCACATTGGGCGATTGCTGTGCTATTTGTTCTGATTGATCTTTGATAGAAGATACCAGTGCTTCAAACGCTGCATCGTTTTGCGGAAATACATCCTCCAGGTATTTTATCTGTGCCGTATAGTATGGGTCTATTTGTGTGTATGCTTCTATTTTGAAGCGCATACGCCCCATGATAAAGATAGTCGTATTACCATCCGGCATCTTTATCTGTTTTACGATTTTGGCCAGGGTACCTACCTGGTATATATCTTCAGGCATAGGGTCATCGTTGCTGCCATCCTTCTGGGCAACCACGCCTATCCATTTCCCATTCTTCTGGGCTTCTGTTATAGCTTTAACCGACTTTTCGCGGGCAACGGTTATCGGCAATACCACATTGGGAAATAAAACCGTGTTGCGTAAAGCTATTACGGGTATTTCCAACGGAAGATTGTCTTTCTCCTGGTCATCCATTTCATCCTCACCCAATGGAACGATAGGCATAAATTCTACTTCTTGCTCCGTTTGGTTCATTAGCATGTCTAACATTGACTTGGTTTGATTCATCTGCGTACCTTATGACATTATTTCCGTCGCGGAAAGAAACGGATAGTAAAGATACAGCGTCAATACCTATGCCAAACCAAAAAAACTGTAATTTTTGCAGTGCAAGGCCTTTATATATCTTTACATAAATATTTTAGATTATGGCTTTTCGCTATTTATACGCAGGATTATTGACAGCGGGATTATTTTTACATACAACGACCGTTTCAGCACAGGAAGAACAAGAAGAAAAAGACGTAGTGGAAGCACCCGAAGGAATGGAAACGAAACCATATAAGCCATCCAAATTCTATACGAGCAGTGCCCTGGATGGTGCGATATTCTCTTCTGCACTTGTTACCCGCCCCGGAAAGGATAACGAGCTTTCTACATTGAGGTTTACTTATATTTTCAACTTTGGGGTAAATTTCAATTACGATTTTAATAAGTACATCGGGCTTTATACCGGACTGGGCATCAAAAACATAGGGTTTATTGATAAAATTGGTGACAGCACTATAAAAAGAAGGGTGTACACAATAGGTGCACCGCTGGGTATTAAAATCGGCAACCTCAAAAAGCGCAAGTTTGGCTTTATAGGTGGCGGTGTAGATATACCGTTCAACTACCGTGAAAAAGCTTTTATTAAACGTGGGGATAAAGAGAAATTCAATGAATGGTTTAGCGACCGTACCCCATTGGTGCTGCCTTATGTATTTGCCGGTGTATCTATGGATCCGGGCATAACGCTGAAGTTGCAATATTACCCAAGCAACTTTATGAATACTGATTTTACAGAAACCACACCATCGGGTATCACCTTTAAACCATATGCAGGCTATAAGGTAAACCTGATATTGCTAAGCCTTGGTTTTGATATTCACTATACCAAACAAGGGAAACCTAAATCTGTATTGGTAACAGATGTAAGGCCGGTAATCAGCGAAAAGGCTAAATCATAAACTGACAACTTATAACATAAAAAGAAGGGGGCGCATCATCAAGACGCGCCCCCTTCTTTTTATAAGCTTCTTATTTCAATACTGCGGCCAGCTGTGCTTCCAGGTCTTCGCCACGCAGGTCGCGTGCTATAACCTTTCCATCAGGATCCAGCAGGAAATTTGCAGGAATAGAATTTACGCCATAATTGCGGGCGGCTATCGATTCCCATCCCTGCAGGTCGCTGATGTGCTGCCATGTAAGGCCATCTTTAGCAATCGCTTGCAACCATTTGTCTTTATCACTGTCCAGCGACACGCCCAGTATGGTGAAGTTTTTGCCTTTGAATTTATTGAAAGCCGCAACCACATTGGGGTTTTCGCGGCGGCAGGGGCCACACCACGAAGCCCAGAAATCAACCAGTACATATTTCCCTTTAAATGAAGAAAGGGACAATTCTTTGCCATCTGGCGTAGGCAGGGTTATTTCAGGGGCACTTGTGCCGATAGCCGGCCCGCCTTCCTGTGCCGGTTGGTTCATAGCGCCCATCATGGCATTTATCTTCTTGCTAAAGTCTTTTGCCAGTTTGGCATCGGGAAAACGTTTGGGTAGGTTGTTGGTGAACTGCTTTAAAAAATCCATTTCAGATTGGGGGTTTAAAGACTGAACCGCAAACAGTGCATTTGGCAAAGAAGTAGTGGTATCTGCATACTGCTCTACATACTGCGTCAATTGATAATTCATTTCACGCAGGTCGTTTTCAGCTACGGTCAGCAGGCTATCTTTTCCTTGTGCTTTCAAGCTGTCCATCACCAGTGCCATGGTATTGAAGTCGCGTACATGGCTGCGAAGTGTAAACAGAAATTTATTGAGGCTGGCAGTAGGAGTAGAGCCTGTTATTTTGCTTTCCTCAACACGTGCCCAATCGGCATTTATCTTCACATCGCCTTTATCTAGCGACAGGAGTATTTGTTTGTTGGGATCGGCTGAAAAGCTGATGCGATATAAGCCCGGCTCAGGGATGTTGCCCGATAGCTCGAACCTGCCTGACTTGTCGCTTTGCATAGAATCTACCTGTATGATGGTATCAATGCCCAGTTCCGACAGATAAACCATCTGTTCGGGCATATTTTCAATCTGGCCGTCTATCGCAAAACTTGTTTTTTTCGATTCGCAGGCTGTAAATCCTGCAACTAATACTGTCAACAGCAGTATCCAAAAGCTTTTATTATACATTGATGATGTTTTTCCGCCTGCAAACCTAAATAATTATTTGCGTAGATAGAGAATTGACATATAAGGGTTATTTTTAGGGGTACTACATTATATATAACGGGTTAATGACAAAAGCCTGACATTAGGTTTGCTTTTGTGAAAGATATTTGCAGGACAAATGAATAGATACATATACCTAAGCCTGATTGCAGTCATATTCAGCCTGTTAGCTACCTCTTGCGAGAAGCCGGAACAGGCCGTGGTGCTACCTCCTAAAACAGGATCGGCATATGCTACGGTAGAAATGGGGGAAGAATATACAGAGCAAGTGTTTTTTGATTTTGAATCCGGCAATGTGGTTTATACCAGCAAGGTAAATAGCTGGGACCTGGCTTTTGAAACAGGCCCGCTGGGATATCATGTATTTCTTAATGGCGGTATGCGGAATATGGTGTACAATACGCACCAGACTGATATAAGGGCCGTTAAAACCCCTCCGAACATTAAATCTACAGACTATGGCCCGGATAAATGGTTTTTTGATGCTACTTCGGGTAGTGTAGATTCTACGGGCTTTGGAGACTGGAGGTCTGCTTCCTCATCTGCAATGTCGAAAAATGAAGTGTACATCATCACATCAGATGCCGCCCATTTCCCTGATTCCTTTAAGAAAGTACAGCTGGTAGGTGTTACAGACAAGGAATATATAATGCTGTATGGCGACCTGCGCAGCGAAAATGTGAGGGAGATAAAAATACCCAAAGACGATAATTATAACTTTAGCTACTTCTCCTTCAAGAGTGAGGGCGTGGTATATCCCGATCCGCCTAAAAAAACATGGGACATTGTATTTACAAGGTATAGGCATGTGTATTACGATCAGCCGGACATGCCTTATTTCCCCTATGTGGTAAGCGGTGTCCTTATCAATCCTTATAATACCACTGCGGCAGTAGATAGTAGCGTAGCGTATGAAAACCTGAAAATTGATAAAATACTATCACTGGATTTCAAGAATAACAGGGATATGATAGGTTTTAGCTGGAAACAGTATAGTATAGAAAAGGGCCTTTACACTGTTAATCCTAAGCGCCTGTTTATCATCAAAAACCGGGATGGCGAATACTGGAAACTGCATTTCCTCGATTTCTACAATAAGCAAGGTGTGAAGGGCAGCCCTTCATTCGAGTATGAAAGGATACAATAGAAATAAGATGTTTTATAATAAAGAAGCCAATCATTCGATTGGCTTCTTTATTATATCTATACTACGATAACATCTTCCGGTAGCACATCAAAAGTAGCCTGGGCAACCAGGTCGGCTTCTTTATCGCGACGTATAAGCAGGCCTTTTTGTTTGGCGGGGTCCCAAAGGCGCTTCATGCTTCGTATCTGTGCGGCAATACCTGCCAGGTTACCATCGGCTACCAGTGCCACAATAGCCTTCATCTCCCTTCTCCTGTCGCTGTTATCTATAGCAGCCCCACGGTTGTATACCAACGATAGCAATGCACCTTGTGCATCGGGCGGTAGCTTTTCAATGCCGGGGAATGCCCTGCGGGTATCCCTTGCATAAGATGGCAATGTAGTTTGGTAAAATACCTGCAGGGCAGCATCGTAAGGTATTTTTACGCGGCGGAGCCCCGGTAGCAGTGATTGACAGCCGGCACCTTTTTTGCCACAGGTAGCCAGCAGCAGGTTCAGCGCATCTGCGGAAATATGGCTTTGCCAGGCTGCAGTAAAGCTATTGCGGGTGGCATAGCCGCAATCGTACCCTATGCCTATGGTGATACCACTATCGCCACCCGGCCATATAGGCGATTGATATTTTCGGTTATACATTTCTTTCGATGTGATCTCTGAAGAAATGATAAGATCAAGCGATTTTACAGATACCGCCATGCTGGCACCCTGCGGTATGGCCGGCATACGGGTAGTGATCAGTGCCTCTATCCTCGATACGGTAATAGGCCCCACAATGCCATCGTCGCCTATTCTCAGCGCACGCTGTATGTTTTTGATGTGGGTTACAACATTATTGCTGGTTACAGTTATATTCAATCTTATTTCCAGGGCCTGGCAGGTAGCCATATCTATTATGCCTGTTTCCGCAAGGGCCAGCTGTTTCTGAATATTGCGGATACGTGTGATGAGGTCTGCGGGCATATGTTTTCATTTTTATGAAAATTAAGTAAAAAAACATGTATGCGCTTATTAAATAAATAGAAAGGCATATGAAAATAAGCCCATAAATATTATTTTAGTTGCCCCGCAAACAATAGAATTATGAAAAAACTTGCCTTATTTATCTGCGCCCTCTCGCTGTCTGGTGTTGCAATAGCACAGGATAAACAAATACTGAACTATAACGGCCACTGGTATATACCGGGCGATAATGCACTGGATGAAGAAGCGCTGCGTTTTCAGCAGTTGTTGAAAGAAAAATCCTCGTTCGATACGTTGAGCAAAGGCATAGATAAATATGTAACCCGCGAACAATTTGCACAGGTGCTGGAAGATATGAACCAACTGGCAAAAGCGGAAGCTATGATGCCCGGTAATGGTGCGCTGATAACACAACTGGCCGACTATGCCGAAATGGTAAGGGCACTGAAATTTGTTTTGCAAAGCAATGATAACTACAGGCGGCAGGCAGCTACAGCTACCAACCGCATCATTACTGCCCGCCGCGATGGCTGGAGCAATGACCTGTATTCATATGTAATACGCGAATCTTCTGCTATCCTTTTGAAATACCTGTATGCACAAAGCCCGACGGATAAAGCATTGCAACTTGCATTGGGCGAACTGTCGCTGGACGAACGATATAAAAGCTGCAGGTATGGTATAGCCGTAGATACGCGCATGATGGATGACCCCGATATGCAGATGTTTGTATGCGACCGTATGGAATATATACTGGGTGCTGATATCTACAGGTATCGCGAAACCACACCGGGCGTGGTAACCAACTACGCAAAGCGTAAAAAAGAAAGTGCCGACCTGATGGGCTGGCTGCTGCAGCGCGCTACTACCGACAAATCGCAATTTGTAGTGCCCGTAAGCTACAGCCACAACCCGGGGAACAAACCTAATGAGGCGGCCATAACACTGCAGAAAAATACAGACTGGTACGTATTCCTCTTTTATAAAGGCGTGCTGTATTATTCAGATGCACTGCCTAAGTGCGACCATAATGCAGGTATGATATCCATATTGTACAAACCTTAATAAAGAACATGAAATATTTAATAACGGTGCTTACTCTTTGGGTAAGCACTATTGCATATGGGCAGGATACAGTGCAGCATTTTATAAGATTTCTCTCTGAAAATAAATGCGAACCTCATGAAGGCTATTACTATAGAATGGCATATAGAGACGGCGAATGGTGGCGGGTAGAGGATTATTACTATAAAGAACGTTCTTTATACAGGTCAGCTATCTATAAATATAAAAATGCAAATGATAGCTTTTATACCCCCATGGGCATGATACTGACATACCATCCTAATAAGAAGGTAAAGAGTAAAGAGGTATATGTTGATGGCTTGAAGGAAGGTCTTGCCAGAAGTTACGATACTGCAGGGAGACTGATTGATTCTGCCCGGTTTAAAAAGGATATGCCAATTGGTTATTGGTATAAGTGGAATAGTAAAGGCGATGTTGTTTTCAAAGGGATATATGATGATGAGGGCAGTGGGAAGGGGGTTAATTGGATGTATCATGACAATGGAAAACTCAGTGCCTATGGTATAACCTCAAAGGGAGCGACCCCGGATAGTATATGGACATTTTACTATGATAACGGAAATATAAGTAGCGTGGAAACGTATGATAAAGATTCATTGCTGAATATTCAATGTTTTGACGAAGATGGGAGGCCGTCTAAAGATTCTTGTATGGCAGAGAAAATGCCTGTAGCGCCTTACAGCGTTAATGCATTTCTTGGAAAGAATATTAAATATCCTTCAGCAGCCAGATACAATAATGTTTCGGGCAGGGTATCTGTAATGTTTACAGTTGATGAAAACGGCAAGATAACTGATATACAATCTATAGGTAGAAAGCTGGGTGCAGGTTGTGATGAAGAAGCCCTACGTGTTGTATCTTTGCTACCTCCCTGGAAGCCGGGACGGTATCATAACAGACGGATAAAAGTTCTTTATACCCTTCCAATAACTTTCAGGTTAGAATAAAAACGCTATGAATAAAATTGTTCTGTTCTCTTCATTACTGATAGTGTTATTATCAGGCAATGTATTTGCAGGTAAAAATGATACGCTGCAATACCCGCTCGATTATTGGTTTAAAAAATGTGAGCCACACCAGGCACACTATATACGCGTGGCTTTTAAAGAAGGCGACTGGTGGCATGTGCAGGATATTTATGCGCAAACGGGTACGCTTTACAAAGATGGCCTGTATTCAGACGATAGTATGACCGTAGGCGAGGGGATGATATTCTTTTATCACCCCAACGGAAAATTGGAGAAAAAAGCCCGTCATATAAAAGGCAAACTGGAAGGGCTGGTAAAAGTATACGATACAGCCGGCCACCTGGTCGATTCGGGGATATATAGTAAAGGCATCCCTAAGAAAGCGCACTATAAATGGGATAGTGATGGCAAACTGGTATTTAAAGGTGAATATGACGAAGAGGGTTATGGTGTAGGCCATGAATGGGAGTATTATGCAGACGGCAAAATTTCAGCCGTAGGTAATACAGCAGTCGGTGCAAAGCGTGACAGTATCTGGACGTTTTATTATCCTACAGGCGTAATGAGCGCGCAGGATTTCTATGACAAAGGCAGCAAAATGGGCCGTATCTGCTATGATGAAAAGGGCGAAAAATACGAGGCCACCTGCGAAGATGCACCGGCGCAGCCTGTGGAGAAACCTGAAACTATAAATGGAAGGTTCTCACAACGCTATTCAGATATGAAAGAATCGAATTATAAAATTAATCAGAGTACGGGGAGTATGAGTGGCACGTTCGATCAGTCATTCAGATTTAAAAAGGGGACGTATATTGTTTTGAAGGTATATGT
>DASWWE010000173.1:0-25641 GCA_036406055.1 Flavipsychrobacter sp.
ATTCCTGGAGGCTTTTCTACGCATCGATATAATGACCTTCATTCTGAAATAATCATAAAACAGAGCTATCAGTAACAGGCCTATTGAAACATAAAATGCAGAAAAGCCATATTCAAGAAAAAGGATACTGCCTATTATTCCGCCAACAATAAAAAAAACAATGATATTTAACCTGAGAACAATACGGCGCCTTAATGTATCATTCTTTTTGCCGCCCTGCAATATGATGTTTGACAAGTCCGTTCCAAGGTCTGTGAACATACCTGTAAGGTGTGTGGTTCTGACCACTGCGCCGGATATTATAGTTACAAGGGCATTTTGCATACCCATGGCAAACAACAGGCTGGCTGCCCAGTATTGTTTTTGAGAAAGCGCATTGTGTGAAGGTGATATAGCTAACAGGAAGATGATAGCCATGATGAGCAATATAGGAGCGGTATATGCAAATGGTTTTCCCCTGCCCACGCGGGAGATAACCCCGCAAAAAAATGCACCTGCCAGAAACGACAAAAGCCATAATATAACCATCCGGGCTTTCGCCATCTGGCCTGTCGCTACATCTACCGCAAGCTGTGCAGCGTGCCCTGTTACATTAGTGGTTAATATACTGAAAGCCATCAACCCACTACCATTTATAAACCCAGCATTGAGGCCGAGTAATATTGCCAGCCGGAGATTATGCTTGAAGTTTCGTTGGGGGCCAGTATGACGCAACATGAGTTATATCTTATACAGCTATCGTTTGATCCAGAAATTCAGAGCGCCGTTTTCTGAAGTTTTCTCTAAGCGGTACTCCCTTGGTATCTCGTTCCATAAAGTATGATAGGTTACAATCTTAGTGCCTGATGGCATAGACCTGAAACCTTTGTGCAGCTGACGAATATAGAAATCGTAAAGTGAAAATGAATAACTGATACGTTCATCTATCCTATCAGAATCGTCAATATTCTCATGAAACGAGTTGTAAAAATAAAAATGATCGTAACGTTTCATATCTAATTGTGTAAAATTGGCCTCAATGAATGAAGCATTAGGCACGCCCAGCTTTCCTCTTGCCTGCAAGGCATAGTCCACGAGCAGCGGGCGCTGCTCCACGCCAAAAAAAAGTGCATCGGGGGCATACGCTGCTGCGGCAAGGCAAAATTTGCCAACCCCGCTGCCAATATCAAGTATTTTACACGCTTGCCCCGCCTCATAAAACTCTGCCGCCTGCTTAGCTACATGCAAGGGTGTCCAGTGCCGCCTTGCCAAAGATCGCATAGATTGCGGAAATAACTGGTCGAATGCTTCATCACTATGCATATAATCAGCCATTGTTAGTACATTCTTATTCTCCATTCTTAAACAGGCTGTTTTTACGATAATCCTTCCAATGTGTTAAGGGAGCAGCATTCAGACCTTGCATTACCTGCACCTTAATCATCCATGTAAGATGAGCGGCCGCCAGCAACACATCGGGAGAACGCAACAGGCTTCGATTGCAAGCCGTTACAATGCCATCTACGGGCATCCGCAATGGAATGGAATAGTCGTCTGAAATAATATTTGCAATTACCTGCCCACGTTTTTTAAATCCCTCCGGTTCTGTAAAAATGATTTCCTGAATGGCTGTTAACCCTGAAAGCTTGAAATCGCAAACACCTATATGGGCAATATCACCGGAAAAGCGGACCCAATCGTGGTCGTCATCTACAAAACATTCCGCCATGTGCGGTTCTATTGATAACATCACGCAAAGGTACCATGCACTCGCTATCTAAGTTTGCGATTTATCACATTTCGGAACATGGTTGTAATGGTATTACTCAGCCTGAACGGACACTGGTATCATCAATAGCATGCGGGCATAAAGTTGCTATTAGTCTATTTAAAAGACATATGACCTGTGTCATATTTTAAGGTGCTAACAGGGGTCACCTTTGCATTTGATTTTATACTACTGTAAATGAATATTGACAATACTGCCCCACATAATTTCCACATTCCTGTTCTTGGCCTTGGTTTTAGCATAGATAGCCCCTTAAAAGTTGCGAAGTATGGCATTTCTTCCGTGGTTTCCATCATTGAAGATGAACTGATAGAGCATATGCGGGCCTATCATTCTTTAAAAAATGGATTGTTATACACCCCTATTTCTACTACAGAGATTGACTATCGTGCCAAACGCATCACTGCATACCTGGATATGCTGCATGATCTTATTGAAGAACAGGTGACAATGCTTAAGTCTCTGCCTTTTTCCGAAGGATCAGACCTTTCCAGATATTTCGAATTGTTACCGGATGATTCCCCAATAAAAGAAATGTTTACCAAAATGGCCGGCATGCAAGCGTGTGAGAAGAAAGAACATTTAAAGAAAGAGCTAAGACAAGCACTTAGGGCCGGGTCTATAGATGTGAATATAATGGCTAAAGTAGATAATGCCCGGTATTCATCTAAAGGAGAGAAATTGCCAGACGAATACTCCGATGCATTATCGGCATTGCGGGGCTATGCCAATAGCAAGCTTTCCTCATCTGTTGTTTTTTCCGCGGGCTATAACCCCAAGCTATATAGCTACGTGGAAAATTTCGATGACTTCTTTCCGGATTCATCAGGCAATATCCGGAAAAAAATCACTTTAAAAGTGAGCGACTACCGCTCTGCATTAGTGCAAGGAAAAATTCTGGCAAAGAAAGGACTTTGGGTATCTGAATTTCGAATTGAGTCGGGCCTGAATTGCGGAGGCCATGCATTCCCTACCGATGGCCTCTTGTTAGGGCCCATTCTGGAAGAGTTTAAAAGAAACCGGTCTTTACTTTGTGAGGAGCTTACAGACAGTTGTAATGCAGCCTTATCTGCCAAAGGAAAAAACAAGTTCATAACAACCCCGGAACAAAGAATAACAGTGCAAGGTGGTATAGGCACGGCCGATGAACAGGCTTTCATGCTTGAATATTATCAATTGGACAGTGTGGGTTGGGGAAGCCCATTTTTGCTGGTGCCGGAAGTGACCAATGTAGATGATACAACTTTGCAGCAACTGGCTAATGCCCGCCAGGAAGATTATTATTTAAGCAATGCTTCTCCTCTTGGCGTGCCGTTCAATAATTTCAAGAAAAGCAGTTCTGAAAGTCAGCGAATAGATAGGATAGAGAAAAACAGACCGGGTAGCCCCTGCTATAAAAATTATTTAGCCAGCAATACAGAATTTACCGACATACCTATATGTACTGCATCCCGGAAATACCAGTACTTTAAAGCAAATCAAATAAAAAAAAGCAATCTATCAGCGGATAGTATTAATACAGAGTTGGAAAAAATAGCTGAAAAGGACTGCTTGTGCGAAGGGCTTACAGCCCCGGTAAGATTGAAAAACAAGATGCCTTTACCACACAAGTTATCCGCGGTGGCGATATGCCCCGGGCCCAACCTGGCTTATTTTTCAGGCATCTTTTCACTGAAAGAAATGGTAGATCATATTTACGGACGCTGTAACCTTCTCAACTCATTACAGCGGCCACATTGTTTTATCAATGAGCTGAAAATGTATGTAACCTACTTTAAGCAAAAAATAACGTCGGAAATAGAAACGATGAATGAGACGCAAAAAAAATACTACACAAAATGTAAAGCTAATCTTCTGAGTGGTATTGAGTACTATAAAAAACTGATGCAGCATCCATCTGTAAAAGCAGATCTGGATGAGCTATCCATACAAACAGCGGCTTTATAAACCAAGCGTCAGAATCTCTTATATTTGTTTCGGCGCTACTCCGGATTAGAAAAAGAAGTATCACTTATAAAAGTAGCATCCGTAAATGTGTGCAAGAAAGCAACTAACTGATGCTTTTCCTGGTCAGATAGTTGCAACCCGTTTGCTTTACCTGCCTTAGTCATGATAGGGTCGAGATTGGTAACTTTTCTAACACCACTATTATAAAACTCTATTACTTCTTCTAATGTCTGGAAACGGCCATCGTGCATATACCTTTTGCGCAAACCAACGTTTCTTAAATTCGGTGTCCTGAATTTGCCAAGGTCTTTATTATCATGCGTGACATTAAATAAGCCCTTATCCATTTCTTTTGTGTATAGACTATCCAGGCCGATATTATGTAACAGGTTATCAGTCAGCACGGGGTTTACATGGCAGTGATAACAATCGCCTTTCTCTGAAAAAAAGATATTCCTGCCCTGCAATTCATCGTAGCTTAAAGACGTATAACCTTGCAGGTATGCATCATATTTGGTATCGCGGGATATTAGTGTTCTTACAAACTGCGCCAATGCATATGAGACTTCCTTGTAAGTGATGTTGTCTACTGCAAAGTATTTTTTAAATAGTTCCCGGTATTTGGCGCTTGCATTTACTTTTGTGATATCGGTTCCAAAAAAATCTTTCACTTCAAACAACATCAAATCCTCCAATGTTCCGCGTTGAGAACCATTCCACATGAAATTTGTATTCCAAGCCAGGTTTACATGTGGCAAAACAGGCATATCATTTATCATTCCGTCTATAGTAAACCCTTTTGACTGGACGTGACAGGTAGCACATGATCTGCCATTATTTGACAGAATCGGATCGTAATATAACATTCGGCCAAGCTGTATCTTTTCTACATACGGCTGATTATCTTCGGGAATCGGCAGTGTGGGGAAATGTGCCGGAGGACGTATGAGAAACGGTGTCAACACCGGTGCATCAGTAGGATTATTCGCAGGCGGGTTACCAGTCTCTTTCCTGCAAGCAACAATTAAAGCAATGAGTGCGCAAAAAACGCATATTGTCTTTCTCATATGAACAGGTTTATTGTAGTACTTTAATTACATCACGTCCATTTTCCGAAATCCTTTTCATTAATATGGCATCACCCATTGTATATACACCATCCGACTTGAAACTGTATGTATATGGCGTCTCCAACCATTCGTTTATATCCATACTGAAGCCAATTACATTTTCCGCACCCTGTCTTGTATGGCCAGAAACTTTATTCCCACCTTTTACCAAACATGCGTTAGTGCCCAGGTGTATGGCATAGCCGCTTAATGAAGCGGTATCTTCCCAATGCCCTTCCAGCTTTAAAAAATGATACCCCCCACCCATCATATCGGGCCATTCCATAGCTACGTTCTCATATGTTGAAGTTAGCTTTCCATGTTCATTGTAAGGTGGTGGCACACCAATAATGTAGCTAACAGAATCGTAAGTAAAAGCAGGTATGTCAGCTATTCTAAAAGAATAGCCTCCGGTTCTTGCATCTATATAGGCAATGGTATCAACTGTAAAAACAAGTTGACTATTCTTATAAAAGCAAATGCCGCTGAGAAAGTAATTTAATTTAGTTACGCTATAGCGCTCTCCTGCTTTATTCTCGTACATCAGTGAATCAAATGTCAGGGGCGAGTTATCTACTTTGTGCTGTAAATCTATTCTTAGCGTCGTAACAGGTGGGAGAACGAGTTCTTTCCTACACGCACTTAACGTAAATAATGTGCAAACTCCGATAAGTAACAGATATTTCATAGATACAGCTTTTATCTTCTGCTAAAATGTGTATATACTGCACCAAAAGTATAGCTGACGATAACGGCTATATATGACTTTTGTCAGAAGAAAATATGTTTTTTATTTGTAAATGATTCACAGTTTGCTTCTAATACAAGTTTCTTGAGGTCCAGTATTTTTATCTTTTTGCCAATAAGGTCTAATGTTTTCTCGCGCCTGAAGACCGATAGCAATCGTATAACAGTTTCAGTAGCTGTACCTACTAAACTTGCGATGTCTTCCCGAGACAAAGATATATTGATGGTTGCCCCGTCTTTTTCTGTTCCGTAAGTTTCCTTGAGCGACAAAAGGGCTTCAGCAGTCCGTTCCTTAACTGTTTTTTGGGCAATGTGCGTGATCGTTTGTTCGGCCCTGCCCAATTCCAATGCCAATAGCTTTATGAGGTCTAATGATAAGTTACTATTAGAGTGCAGTATAGTTAAAAAAGCATCGCGGGGAATAAAGCATATCCTGGAATCTTCCAGCGCTATGGCGCTTGCATTATATCTTGTATTGCTAAACAGGGCACGATAACCAAAAATATCGCCGCTTTTTATCAGCCTCACAATCTGGTCTTTACCTTCATTACCACTGCGTACAATTTTAACCTTGCCATCGTAAATAGAATATACACCTAAAGGATGCCCGTTTTCGTGAAGTATTGTTTGCCCCTTTTTATATATAATACATGTTTTATTGTCGTCAATGCGGGTCAGTTCTGCTGCATTAAGATGGCATAATACAGATTTAGTTCTTGATGGGCATAATGCACAGTCTACATTAAAGCTTTTCATTCCTTTATTTGCCATGTGTATAGATAATGATCAACACAAAATGACTTTATTTTCAATCTATATGCTGTAACATATATCAACAAATAACCTGACATCCGTCAGTATTGTTGAAGCTGATATCTATACACCGGTATATATAACACCGGATGAAGGGGTTTCATGCAGTTCTATTTTATCCAGTATAGGTATCTCCATTTTTATTTTTTTCCACAACCAGATGGCCACATTTTCACAGGTTGGGTTTTCCAAGCCCTTTACGTCGTTAAGCAGTTTGTGGTCTATTTCAGACAAGATGTGGTTCACTTTCAGTTTGATGTCAGAGAAATCCATTACCCAGCCGGGTGTTTCATCTACATCGCCAGAGAAAAACAGTGTTAATTGGTAGGTGTGGCCGTGTATGTTTCTGCATTTGTGTGTTTCTGAAACATTGGGTAAAAAATGTGCAGAATCAAAAGTGAATTTTCTAAAGATAATCATGTTTACGAATTATGTGCAAAAATCAATGTAGTAAACAACTCTAAACATGATGTAAATCATTTTTGACAGTTCCTGTTGTCGGTATTTTTATAAGACAGATTGGATACTTTAACTAAGGTACATGAATGATCGTTTTAGCGATATTGAGATCGCTTTTCAATATCGCAGCAATAAGGAACTTAAAATGTCTAAAATGCTATTTAGCATTATAGATTCATCTGTGATCACTAAAATGGGCATCGCATTTACACGTACATCAATAGCTTTAGGTTTGCCATTAAATGCTATTTTTAAGAAAACCTTGTTCAGACAATTTTGCGGAGGCACTACTTTAGGTGAAGCCGGCATTACTGCGGGAAAACTACGTCAATATAAGGTACATTCGATATTGGATTATGGTGTAGAGGGAAAGGAAACCGAGGCCGAGTTTGAAAAAACAACGAATAACCTGATGAATGCTGCGGCCTATGCAGCATCCAATAAGATTCCTTTTATCAGCATGAAGGTTACAGGCATTGCCAGATTTTCCTTGCTTGAAAAACTGCACCAGAAAATACCATTAAGCACAACCGAAGAACAGGAATGGGAACTGGTAAAAGCAAGAATGGATACCATTTGTTCTAAAGCCGCAGCTTTGGGCGTAATGGTTTTAATAGATGCAGAAGAAACATGGATACAGGATGCAGTAAATATTATCACTGATGACATGATGTTGAAATATAACCAGTCGAAGCCGGTAGTGTTTAATACATTCCAGCTTTATTGTAGTGGCACACTTGCTTTTCTGCAGCAGTCGCACAAAGAAGCAAAATCAAAGGGATATATATTAGGGGCAAAGTTGGTACGAGGTGCGTATATGGAAAAAGAACAGGCAAGGGCCTATAAAAATAATTATCCCGATCCGATTCAGAAAGACAAACTGAGTACGGATAAGGATTTTGATGCAGCTGTACAGTATTGCCTTGAAAATATTCCGGGAATAGGCTTGTTTATCGGTACACATAATGAAACAAGTTGCACCCTCGCTGTTGCTTCTATGCAGGCATTAAATATACCCGCCAATCATCCGCATGTATTCTTCTCACAGCTATATGGTATGAGCGACCATATCTCTTTTAATCTTGCTAATAGTGGTTATAATGTAGCCAAGTACCTTCCATATGGCCCTGTGAAGGATGTAATACCATACTTGTTAAGGCGCGCAGAAGAAAATTCTTCTATTGCCGGACAATCTAACAGAGAACTCGCGCTGATAAAACGCGAGTTAACCAGGCGGAGCCTTATTCATTCAAACGCTTAGTGCATCCAATCTTGCCTTTAGCCTTTTATATACCTGCCGGGAGCTAATATATTGTTAGGGTCTACTGCTCGTTTGAGGCTCTTAAGAAAGTCGTCGAGTGTATTGTCCTGATCAACTATTTTGCTGGCCATTGCATGTGTAGTTTCTCTATAAAAGTAGTATCCCTGACTGTGTAAGGCAATATGGAGTTCATCATAGCACTGTTCGGCTTTTTCATCCTCACCGGGCACCTCCCTGTCCCATGCTATAGATGCAATCAGGTGTACACTTCTCTCGCTTGTGCATTGCATAGATATAGCCGGCTCAAAGCCATACTTTATGATGATGGCCTCGATCATGTCAATAGCTTTTTTCACATTGGCCCCATCAAAAGGTACAGTTGGGCACATCCATATCATGCCGCATTTATCCTTATCCGGATTCATATTCGCAGGTACCTGAAAATCTTTTCTCCAATAACTCTGGCTGACAGGCACATTATCGGGGATGCCGAGGTACTTACCAATAAGATAATTCTTAAGAGCGTCCTGCAGCGAATCCGAATCAGCGCTACCATTGCCATTAAGCCTTTGAAGCATTTCCTCCTTGCCTACTTCGTATACCGAAAGGCTATCCGTATAAGACGCTATTTTATCCTTTACAGCATTTGACTGTACTGCAGCGTGCTCCTTATTTACGCCTCTGATACATATTTCGCCGGTCCACAGTTTTACATTCATCCCTTCATTGGCATATTGCAGTATTTTTTGTGTGCGCTCATTTGAAGGCAGGTGGGCCCATTCTGCACTATGCTTTGCCGGAAATTGCCTGACCGTAGATAATACCCTGAAGTTGTTATACATCGTCAGGGTAGGACGCACGAGGCCGGAAACGGCCATTTCATGAAGGCGATCAATCAATGAATAATACTTATCCGCACTATCTACTTCATAGTGAATGAAATGAAAATATTCTGGTACGGTAGTAAGCCACATGGTAAGAGATGTAACGATACCCAGATTTGATTGGGTAAATATACCATCGAGATAGGGCCCTACCCCCCATTTGAAAGTTTTAGCCGTAAGGCGGTCTTCACCATATCGTTCAAAGCCCGTTTTTATTACCCTGCCATCCGGCAACACTACCTCAAATCCGCAAACATAGCCCAGGCGCTCAGCATATAATCCCGTACCTATGCCCCGCTCCATTGTGTTTCCAATAAGGCTTGAATCGACGCTACCGCCTGTAGTGCTTAACACCAGGTTGGATTTTTGGGACCTTAAGAACCGGTTTAGCCCTCCTAATGTTACTCCGGGTTCAATGGTCACATAGCCAAAGGCTTCATTATAATGGGTTATTCTGTCCATCCTGCTCAAATCAATAATGACACAGGCATCTTTCACCGGTGCTTTAGAGCCGTAACCCCAATTACATCCTCCACTGACAGGGTATATGGGAATGTGAAACTCATTGGCTATTGCCATGCATCTTTGCACTTCGGCTGTATTGGCCGGTTTCACGATGGCGAGCACCTTGCCTTCATGTTTATAGGTTCCCGCCTCGTATTGCTCCAGAATATCAATATCAGTTTCAACATACGCATCAGAAACTGCTTGTTTAAATGCAGCAAGTGCAGCTGGTAAGTTCATCTTATCTAAGTTTATGCTGCACAAGGTAGAACGATCTGGTGCTGCTAAAAATGACTTTTATCATGCTGCCGTGGCCTATTCAACAGCTGATTATGATACGCATCATGTTACTTAGAAAGCCAGTAGCCAGTATATAACTGCTAAAGGGAAAGACTACATCAAACTGTAGCTCATTTGAATTTCAGCAGGACATAGATGTATATCGTTTTGGATAAGCGCATCAACCACGGTTGTAATAAAATCACAACCGCAGTTGAAAAAAGGAAGGCATAGATAAAGCTATTGTCTTTGTAGGTGATGCCCCATACACAGGCATAAAAAACCACAGCAATGGCATATACTACTACGCTGACAGCATAGTTAATACCGGGGGCATTTTCCTCTCCGCTCTTTATTTTATGTCCGCAAACGGGACAATCGTCCACAGTTGCAAGTATTTTACTGAGCGGGAAAACACTTTTGTGAATGTAGATATTACCCTTCCCGCACCCGGGACATTTTCCTCTCAGAATATTTAGCACTTTAGTTTTTATGTCGCCCATTATTTGGATAAATGTAAACGAACATCCTGTTAGTAAATTTGATTTTTATCACATCTCTAATCGGGGAAATTAGATATATCGGCCAACCTTCGAATGTCTGTAACTTCTATTTTACGGCCGTGTGTGGAAAGGATGCCGTCTTGCCTGAATTCGGTGAGTGTCCTGGCTACGTTTTCTCTTGTTGTGCCGGCCATGTTGGCAATATCATCACGAGAAACCTTTATCAATACAGCCTGCCCATCTGCAACGCTTCTTTTAAATTTTTCCCGTAAAATAATCAAGGCGATGGCTATGCGTTCCTTTACAGGCCTTTGAGCAAATGCAGATACATTATTCGTAAAAACGGTAAACTCATGGCTGAGCACTTTCAGCAGCATTTTGGAAAGGTTGGGAGAAGTGGTAATAACTTCGAGAAAATCTGCAGCGGGTATATAACGTAATATACTCTCCTCTAAGGCGGCGGCGGCATCGGGGTAGCACTCGTCTGCTAACACCGCGTGGTAGCCAATAAATTCTCCGGCACCTGCTACATAGAAAATATGTTCCTGCCCTTCATTACCGATCTTATACTTTTTTACCATGCCCGACTGAATAAAATATATCCCCGTAGCTACAGCACCCTCTCTGAAAATCACATCCCCTTTCTGATAATGCTCTTCCCTGGCATGCATCATTAACCGGGCCTGGTCGGCATCACTAAGCTCCATCAGTATAGACCTGGATTGGAAATCCCATTGATCGATAGGGAAAATGCCATTCAAACTCATCGCTCAAAAATAACAAAAACATTAGTTTAGCAGAATGAATATCCTTGATGAAATATCAGAATTCAAATCTTCTCCGGAACTGGTGGCGAAACTATATCAATACAGTTTGCAAAAAAGCTATCCTGCAGGTACCGTAATACTCAACGAGCATGCACATATACGCTCTATACCCATTGTGATGAGTGGAACGCTGAAAGTTATACGGACAGAAGAAGATGGCCGTGAGTTATTGCTATATTATATAAAGGCCGGCGAAAGCTGTATAATGTCCTTCCTGGGTGGTTTGCATCATGAAACAAGCAAAGTAAAAGCTGAAGTGGAGGAAGAAGCAGAGATACTTTTTCTGCCTATGGATAAGGTGAGTCTCCTTATCAAGGAATATCCTCAATGGCTCGATTACATATTCCGCCTATACCATAAGCGATTCGAGGAACTGCTGGAAATAGTAAATGCTATTGCTTTCAAAAAAGTAGATGAACGGTTAGTGAGTTTGCTGTACAAAAAATCAGAACTAGCTAAATCTAACGTTATTTCAATTACGCATGAACAATTAGCCAGCGAACTGGGAACAGCACGTGTAGTGGTTTCGCGCCTGCTGAAACAATTAGAAGAAAACGGTGTTGTACGGTTAGGCAGAAACAAAATAACGCTTGTATAGCAAGTAACCCAACAGTTTTTGAACGCATGGTGTGCCGTACGCCAAATGTATTTGCTACTACCTACATACAATTTCGCCCTTAGCAAAAGTATATCTATTCATGTTGCTTTACATGTGCTGGTTAACATTGAAGCTGCCAGCCAGTATCCCAATGCCTCGTAACTTATAACTGGTATCTATATGACCATATAAGAAACACTGTTGTAAAGACAACCTTGTGTAACAAAAGTAGCTGTACATAAAAATCAACAGTAGCAAATTTGCATTATAAAACACAAGACAATTAAGTACTAAACACGTAAAAACAAAAACATGGGATTTTTTTCATCATTATTAGGAAATAAAAGTGACAGCAAGCTGTCAGAAGTTATACAAGCGGGTGCATACTTAGTAGATGTACGTACCCCGGCAGAGTTTGCTATGGGTAGCGTGAAGGGTGCAGAAAACATACCGTTAGATAGCATTCCGGGACAGCTATCAAAGTTTAAGGGCAAAGAGAGTATCGTTGTCTTCTGCAGAAGTGGTGCACGTAGTAGCCAGGCAAAAAGCTTGCTGGAACAAAACGGCATTCAAAATGTTATTAACGGAGGCGCCTGGACTAATGTACAAAGTGCAGTAAAATAATAACGCATCGCTTGCAGGCTTTTGCCGATTATATGCATTGCTGCGTATTGATACTTATAAAACAAAAGAAATGAGAAACAGGATTTTAAACGGTTGGAATTTCATGCGTATACTACGCCTGACTATAGGACTCGTAGTTGTGGTGCAGGCAGTAATTACGAAAGATATTTTGTTTGGGGCACTGGGCGGATTATTTACATTAATGCCTTTACTCAATATTGGTTGCTGTGGCAGTGCCGGATGTAATGTGCCCACGCGCCGCAGCAATAAGGAAGTAAAAGACATTTCGTATGAAGAAGTTCATTAAAACATATTTGCTCTCAATAGTGGGTGTAATAGTTGGTGCAGTTGCCGGTTATGCCTACTGGCAATTTGTAGGCTGCAGTTCCGGCAGCTGCGCTATTACCTCAAAGCCGCTGAACAGCACATTATATGGCGCCGTTATGGGAGGGTTGTTATTCTCCATATTTCAAAACAACAATAAAAAAACCGTATGACCTTTCAAGAAATTATAAACCAGAATAAACCAGTGCTGGTGGATTTCTTTGCCACCTGGTGTGGGCCTTGCAAAATGATGTCTCCTATACTGGCCGACCTAAAGAATCGCGTTGGTGATAAGGCAGATATCATTAAAATAGACGTAGATAAAAACCCGCAGGCTGCAGCTGCTTACCAGGTGCAGGGTGTACCCACGCTAGTATTATTTAAAAACGGCAATATCATTTGGCGCCAATCTGGTGTTGTGCCTGCCAATGCATTAGAGCAATTGATCAATCAGAATAACTAACTTATCAAGGCGGCATTTTTGTTATACTGAGCGAAATCAGGTTTCTCTCTAATCATGATCATAACAATTGGGGGAACCACCAATTTATCTTTGTAGTTCATTAATAACTACTAACATGAGAAATACAGGCAAAATATTACTGGGACTCGCCGGGCTCTTTGCCGTAGGTGCGATTGTAGGTGCTCTATATGCGCCTGATAAAGGAGAACGAACAAGAAGACGTATAGCACGTAATGGCAGATGGATTTTTCATACAGCTACAGATGCTATAGAAGAAGGAAAGGATAACCTGCAGGCGCTGAGAGACCGTATAAAAGATGACCTGGAAAAGGTAGATGAAGAAATAGACAGACTGTCGCGTTGCCGGATGAATGCCTGATCCGGCTCCATTATATTATAATAAGCCTGCCATGCATAATGGCAGGCTTATTAATGCCCGTCTCTATTTAACAAGATATGAAGTGCTTCAAGTTCTTTTATGTGTGAAGCTACAATCTTAAGAATCGCTACAAAGGGAATAAAAAGGATCATACCCGA
This sequence comes from Flavipsychrobacter sp., assembly GCA_036406055.1. Taxonomy (GTDB): domain Bacteria; phylum Bacteroidota; class Bacteroidia; order Chitinophagales; family Chitinophagaceae; genus Polluticoccus. The sequence goes on from DASWWE010000173.1 coordinate 13,648, forward strand.
TACCCCCCAAATGATGCCTCCGGCCAATATTGCAACCAACATGGCCCAAGTACTTACATTGAGCTGAATGCCCACCACCTTTGGGAAAATAACATTCGCCTCCAGATACTGAACAAATGAAAAAACAAGAATAACACCAATGGGGTACCAAATGGAGTTGGTAGTAATAAAAGCAACACTAATGGGAAGTGCAGCACTTATTATAATACCGGCATAGGGAATTATCGTCATAATTGCAGTGAGCATACCAAAGAGTATTGCATGTTTAATGCCCAGTGCCATCAAGCCTATACTATTTAAAATGCCAACTATTATATAGACCAGAATCATACCATTTATGTAATTGAAATAAGTATGTATGACCTCTTTTAAAATGACATTAACCCTATCACGCATTCTTTCACCCAGGTAATGATACAGGAACTTCACAAATATGGTGCGATGGTATAAAAAAAGCGCAGCGAATATAGGTATGAGGAATAATGAAAAAAACGTACCCGCAGTTGCTGCAACAGTTGACCTCAGCAGGCCACCTACAGATGCTGAGCTATTTACAACCAGATTGTGTGTCCATTCCGTTTGCATTAATGGTGAAATTGCAAAAGAAGCAGTAAGCCATTCCCGGAAACGGGTGAGCATTGGCTTTACTTTCTGCATCAAAGCAGGTAAATCTTGCCGAAACAGGCCTATTTGCCAATAGAGCAAGATAAGCAATGCACTAAAGAGCACTATTACCATAGAAAGTGCTATGGTAATAGAAAGCCCTTTAGACAGTTTATGTGTTTCAAGTTTTCGACATACAGGATATAAAACTATAGCTATGAACAGGCCATAGAACATCGGGATAAACAGCGTTCTTCCCAAAAAGAGAATTAATACTACCAGAAAGAAAAGCAGCAGCGCCCGCACTGTCACAGCAATATTATTATTCGTAGTATCCTGAGCTTGCATTAAAACAGACTACTTTATTTGTAAGGCAAGCAACTGCAGGCATCTCTATTTTTCAATACGGTATCAGATGACATGCAAACTTGCATAAATCACTACATCCACTGTGTAGCAAACCGGTTAAACTCATGCCTTAAATCATTTACAATAGTTGCCTCCTGTTGATACCTTTCATCAAGCAACTCATGTTGTTCCAGCAAATCTGCCTCTACATACCCGGCCTTAGATTCAGAAGCTTCGCGTGCAAGAGTAGCTACGTAAGCTTCTATATCATGATTAAGACGGTCCAACTGGTCGGCTTGTATTCTGAACTGGTTTTCATAATGCTCAACCTGCGGCAGCATGTCTGCATTCGTGTTCTTGCCGGCTATTTCGGTTAACCGCTTTTTCAGTATCTCGATCTCTTGCAGATAAAAAGATGTGGCCCGAAGCCAGTCATTGTGGCGGTTATTGATATGCGTAATACTTATTTTTTTCATAATCTTATTTTGTAGAACAAACTTAAACTGTAAAAGGAAAGTGACTGCTGACCTGTGTCAACATAGATAGTGAGACAAATCAATTGCCAACTACTATCTCATCAACTGGCGTGGTACACAAAAAGCGGCACCCGGTATTTTGAAACCAAATCATCAGCAAAACTTGGATGAAACCACTGAGATAAAGCAGTTCTTCCGAAGGCCCCGGCAATGACTAACGTAGGTAGGGATTTTACTCCTGACCCGAAATACTCATCTGCGTCGGAACGTATGTTAACAAAAGTGTGATTGGGGGAATACCCGGTTATCCATTGTGCAATGTTTTCTTTATACGGAATATCTTTATCATCCTTACCCATATGCAAGAAGATGCTATCCAAAGTTCTGAATTCGGGGAAGAGGTATGTGAATTGTTTGATTGCCGCCATGGATGATTGGCTTCCATCATAAGCAAACAGCAGATGCTCAGGGAAACTTACGTTTTCCGGAATAACCATGACAGGGCACTCTGAATGGTGCATCACATCTTTGATTGCCTCTAATATTGTACTGCCCTCTTCCTTATAAAAACTATCATCCGCAACAAGGATTAAATCAGTAAACCTGCTTTCTTTAATTATCTGTGACACACCTTGTTCCATTGACCCATGATGTATAGCACAATTGATGTGATGCTCTTTACTCCACTCCATCAGCCTATGCGTATTTGTCTCTACAGCAGGATCCACTAATGTACCTGCACTGGCTGCAGAATACGCTGCCCAGTTTTCAATGTGTACCATCTGGGGAAACACGAGTGCGGTTAACGATACCGGTGATTGTTCATTCAGTTTGTAAGCAAATTCAAAGGCACTCTCAGGAAATTTCTTACCCTGAACTACTATCAAAATATTTTTCATGATCTTATTTTGAAGCAAATTAGCTTCTGCCGGCTCATAGACCAATGATCAAACAAGCGCAATAAACTGATTAGAATCAATAATCTGCATTCTACAGCCTTTTACAAAATCATTTGGCTTTTACACTATGTAAATCAGTTTGAAATATGACCCGAATCATCTATTCAGTATAGTACTACCGCTGTCTTTGTATATAGCCAGGGGACGCGTAACAAGCACAATTAAAGACGGTATCATTACCGCTTAGGCAATTGTAGATTTTAATTCAACAATAATGAAGAAAGTATTAGGATTTGAAGAAGAAATAAAGCACATCCTGAAACAATACATGCCATTTCGCGACTTCAGGATAACAACGAATGAAGGATTTACAGTTTTAGCTTTGGTACGACCAAAGCGCAGTTTATTTGATGCACTTGCAACTATTAAACATCGCAGGCCATTGATAATTGGAACAATACAACCGGGCCATTCACTTGATGAAACCCTACCTAAAAGGATCATCAGGGCATTGCAACGCAATACGAAGCTGGCGACAGACAACTTAATAATATATGTAGAAGAGACACAAGTCACCTTAGAAGGATTTACTACATGGCGTTTTGAAAGCGAAGCAATTGGGAGGATAATCTGGGGAGTAAAAGGTGTTCAATCAGTGAACAACCTAATGAAAGCAAAATATCATTAACAAGCCCCCAAAAGTTAATAGCCAACATGGAAAAATTAATTTTCACCTATCTGTTATACATCAGCATATTTGGGCATTCTTCCAGTCAAATTGACAACTATGCACCAATTAACATTACTTCCAAAAGTACTTTTATCAAACAAGTACCTGTTCTCTGTTATCACCAAATCCGTGATTGGAAAACTACAGACTCTAAATCAGCCAAAACTTACATTACCCCTGTAAAGCGCTTTAGAGAGCACATCAAAATGCTGCGCGATAGTGGCTATCATACCATCAGCCCTGACCAGTTGACCGCATATTTATTGCATCAGCAACCCCTTCCTGAAAAACCAATATTGCTGACATTTGACGATGGTACAGTTTCACAATATACCAATGCATTGCCAGAGCTGGATAGATACGCCTTTAAGGCAACATTTTTCATTATGACTGTTACTATCAACCAGCCCGATTATTTAAATCGAAAACAGCTGGCAGAAATAAGTGCGCGTGGTCATTCTATTGGTTGCCATACATGGAATCATCATAATGTAAGAAATTATAAGGATTCAGATTGGGCAATGCAACTAATCAAACCGACCACGCTACTGAAAGAAATTACCGACAAGCCGATCCTTCATTTTTCATATCCGTATGGCGCATGGAATGCTCAAGCCATTGTGCACCTTAAAAACAATGGCTACTTGTCTGCCTTTCAATTAAGCAGCAAACAAGATACTGCTGAACCCATGTATACCATAAGGAGAATTATAGTAGATGGCCAGTGGACGGCTAATCAGTTGAATCATGCAATAAAAGAACAGTTTAGATATCGTAACTGACAGTTGTCATGTATCGTTTTGATAAGAATTAGCCGTTTTAAGCTGCCATTAAAGCAGCTTTGCAATAGCACTTTCAGATAATAACCTAGTATGATTAAATATGCATTAAGACCTACGCTAGCTATTGCACTTCTCATTGGTATAACCTTCAGTGCTTGTAACAAAACGGATGCCAATAGAGTGCCCGATAAAACAGGCTTGAAAAAGAAACAGGGTACTATTGCTTTTGATAGTGGTCAAATCCAGCGCGTTCATATCGATACAGCTTTATATGATACTTTGCAACTACATTTAGTACACGGCAAGCCAAATGCAAAATGGCCGGTAAGGTCATATCCTTTACCCGGCGCCATACTACCCTTCAATCGTGTGGTTGCTTACTACGGCAATTTTTACTCAAAAGGCATGGGTATTCTTGGCGAACAGCCAACCGAAGAAATGCTCAGTAAACTGCAAGCGGAAGCACACAGCTGGGCAGCTGCCGACCCGACCATCCCGGCTCTGCCTGCAATACATTATATTGCCGTAAATGCACACGTAGCCCTGGCGCAGGGGCAAAATATCGCCTGCGTATGCCCCATCATCAAATTGAAAAGGCACTGGAACTAGCTAAAAGTATAAACGCCATTGTGTTCCTGGATGTACAGGTTGGCCACAGCAGCTTGCAGGAGGAACTACCGGCGTTGGAGGATTTTTTAAAATTGCCACAGGTACATCTTGGCATTGATCCGGAATACTCTATGAAAGGCGGAGAAATTCCTTGCGCGAAAATTGGAACCTATGATGCGGCTGATATTAATTATGCATCAACATACCTTGCCGGGCTCGTTAAGAAATACGGATTACCCCCTAAAATACTTGTCGTACACAGATTTACAAGAGACATGGTGACTAACTATAAGCAAATAGTGCTACGGCCTGAAGTGCAAATTGTAATGAATATGGATGGGTTTGGTTTCCCTGCTAAAAAATCAGTAGTTATGAAATTGCAATTTCCACCGAACCGGTTCAATTTGCGGGTTTTAAATTGTTTTACAAGAATGATAAATTCACAACACCATACCGCCTGATGACACCAAAGGAAGTACTCAGCCTTTCCCCAAGCCCGGTTTATATACAATATCAATAAGAAGCAGATATTATCAAAAACATGTTTATCGGATGAAACCCGGCAGCTCGTCAAAATACCTGGCTTCGTCGCCTGTAAGCTGTAACTCTTTTAATGCAAAAACCAGTGACTTGAAAGCGCTGTATATCTCTCCGTTAAAGTTGATAATAGTAGAAACTTCAATATCTGAAAGTTGAGACATCGAGGTTTTATTATAAAGTTTCTGAAGTCTTCCGTTATACCCATCACTGATTGTGCGATAAATATCAACAAGCCCTGCAAACTGCAACTCTTTACCAACACCTTTCTCTAATTGTTTCGCAAACTGCTCCAGTAACAACGAAGCAGTTTCTTTCGACTCTATATAAAATTGGTATTTGACGTCATTGCCGGAATTGCGGAGCTGAGTAATATCGGCTTCTGCATCTTTTATGCTTTTGGCTGCATACATACCATTGCGAGCTGCAGCTATCAGTCGACTTAACTGTATTACCTGTTCCTGGCTAGTAGTTATATTCTGCAATGTGACAGCGTAATTATACATATCTCCATGCAGTTGTTTAATGAACTGATATCTATCCGAATTCCTAAGTTCAGAAAATGCTTCAGGCATTGTGCTGTTATGCTGTTTTAGACTCTCTTTCTCGAAAACACCCAGGCAGTACTGAATAATAATTTTCAGGAAATAGGCAGTTTCCTGTTCCAATGCAGTTATAGCCAATTCTTCATCTTCCACCGGCACCTTGTTGATATACAATGTTTGCTGGCTATGTTCTTTAAACCGTTCGTTGAGGAAACGGGCCATTCGTCCTAATAAAGGAAAGAACAACAGGATAGATACTACATTAGTTAAAGTTTGAAAAGTGGCTAGTGCCAATAGCGGTTCTTTAATACCTATAACAGATGTAATAAAATAGTTCATCGGCCTCAGAAAAACGAAAATGACGACCAGGGTTACTATATTAAAAATTATGTTTCCTAAGGCAACCCTTTTCACTGTGGCTTCCTTTCCTGCGGAAGCTATTACAAGCTTGATTGTAGTACCAACCTCAGCCCCCAGAACGATTGCAGTGGCAACATGCAGGTCAATTGCTTTTGCATTCAGTGCGCTCAATACAAGTGCCACAGTAGCGGCGCTTGATTGTGTCAGCGTAGTAATGACAAGGCCGATGATAGGATAAAAGAATATTGGTAAATTGCTAAAGTATGCAGGTTTCAGTCCTTGTATAGAATGTTCCATCCCCATACTCATGACGTCTAGTCCATAAAAAAGTAATCCAAGGCCTAACAAACAATCAAACCAGTGATATGTGCGGCTTTTTTCGGGGAACATAACACGCATAATACCGGCTACTGCTATAAAGGGCAAAGCAAAAGCCTCAATCTCCAAGCTGAAGCCAACTGATGCAATAATCCAGGTATTAAGTGTAGAGCCGATATTAGTACCAAGTGTCACAGCCAAAGCATTGGCCATAGGAATTGTTCCAGCCCCTACAAGACCCAGTACGATCAGGTTGACTATGGAACTACTTTGTACTAACCCTGTAACAAGAGCACCACCAATTATGGCGGTAACCGGCCGCAGCGTCTGCTTTCTCAAAAACAATTTGGCTTCCCTTCCCGTCAAAGCACGAAGCGCCTGGGCAAGAAACTGCATGCCAAGAATAAATATAGCCACACCAGCCAGCAACTTCCATATATCATAAAACATTCGCCGCCGAATAAAATGTAAATGAAAACTTTTTGGAAAGAGGAACAGCTGTTCGAGGCCAAGACCATACCTGCTTCCTATTAGAAATTTAAATACAATCCAATACTCAATGCTTTAAATACACACTACCCTATTTATTTTTTTTTCGTTCTTGTTTTCTGAAATAGCCCCTCAGCAAGAAGTTGTGCTTTAATGCTTCCATATCTTCATTAAATGCCTTAGTGCCTTGTTCTATGTTTTCTAAACTGTTTTGCAGGCGCTTTGTGGCTAACGAATCTTTGAGCAGTAAGCGTACGGCCCCTTGTCCATTATCTAAATCGGCACTTACTGCTGAGACTATAGTTTCCAGCTCTGCTATAAGCGCATCTGAGCGGGCAGCAGCACTGTTAATATGATTAATTGCTTGTGCGACCTCCGTTGCTGCCTGGCGGTCTTTCAGCAAGACCCCTAAAGTGCCTTCTCCTTTTTGTGTTTCGTCAATCATCTGCTTTATACCGGTAGCTGCCACCTTGATATCTATAGAAGCATCGTGGAAGTTGTGAAGAATACGACGTAGATCATCCGCAATAATTGTATCAGCAAGCAATTCACGCACCAGCGAACTGTTATTGAGCCTTTCTGAGGTTTCTCTAAGATTTACAGAGATAGCTGCTGCATTATCTCCGGTAGTACCTAAACTGCTAAGCATAGCGTCGATACCCATTCCTGCACTGGTGCGCAATATACCGTCATCTGGCATAGCCGGGGCATTGGCGGCACCAGCTGATATATTAATCACTTTGTTACCCATCAACCCTTCTGTACCAATCGAAGCGATGGCATCACTATGGATATAAGGGCTCGTTTTTTGATCGATCAGCATAGTTACTTCAATAGTAGTGTCATTGATGATCTCAATATCTTTTACAGTACCGCACTGAATACCGGAAAAACGTACATTATTACCGGGCATCAATCCTTCTACATTATGAAACCTGGCTTTCAATACAAAATTTGAACCGAAAAAATGCTGGTTCTTGCCAATCAGGTAGAGCGAAACTACCAATATGAATAGTCCTGCTATAATAAAGATTCCAAGCTTGATATTATTTATCGAGTTCTTTTTCATGATTCACTCAAAAAATTGTTGAACATATGGATCATCTGAGCCTTTGAAAAACGCATAATTACCTTCTTTATAATTCTTTCCGTTTTGCAACAGGATAATTTTATCAGCGGTAGCCTTTACACATTTCATATCGTGAGAAATAATGATTGCAGCTGTATTATACTTCTTCCTGATATCCATGATAAGCGCAATAATTTCTTTCCCCGTCACTGGGTCTAGTCCTGCCGTTGGCTCATCATAAAGTATAATATCAGGTTTCAATATCATTGTACGGGCAAGGGCTATTCTTTTCATCATACCACCTGATAGTTCCGATGGCATCATATCTATTGTATGCGATAGCCCCACATTGCCTAGTACTTCTTCAATCCTTTGCCTGGCATCTTCCTCACTCAAGTCTATTGAATGACGTCGCATGGGAAACTCCAGGTTCTCACGCACAGTCATCGAATCATAAAGCGCATTGCTCTGAAACAGAAAACCAATGCGAATACGTATTTCGTCCAATGCCTGGTGATCAAGCGACAGAACATCTTTACCCAATACCTCTATACGGCCACTATCGGGAGCCAGCAGCCCAATGATACACTTAATCAACACAGACTTGCCCGAGCCTGAACGACCTAATACAACAAGGTTTTCTTTTTTTGCTAAATCGAGATCGAAGTCATCTAACACTTTGTTTTCGCCAAAATATTTTTTCAGTCCACGTATGGATATCACGTTTTCATTTGGATATGTAAGTTGTTGTTCCATTAGTTGAATCCAAAAATGTCTGTTACCTGCACCACTACCAGGTCAATAATGAATATAATAACAGATGAAAATACCACAGCTGAATTAGCAGACCTACCCACCCCTTCAGTTCCTTTTTTAGAATTGTAACCTTTATAACAGCCCACCATACCAACAGCAAAGCCAAATAAAAAAGTTTTAATGATTGCCGGCAATACATCGCTAAACTGCAAAGTATTATATACCTGCGTTATATAAAGATTCCAGCTTGTAACAGCCTTTATGTTAACCCCAAGGTACCCACCATATAAAGAGATGGCATCTGAAAGCACAACCAAAACCGGCAACATCAAAGTAGTAGCTGCTACGCGGGTTACAACCAGGTATTTATAAGGATTGGTACCCGAAACTTCCATGGCATCAATCTGCTCTGTCACTTTCATAGAGCCCAGTTCAGCGCCAATACCTGAGCCTACTTTACCGGCAAAAATAAGTGCTGTAATCACCGGTCCTATTTCGCGCACTACAGACAGGCTTACAATATCAGGAAGTTTCGCTTCCACACCGTACTCAAGCATTGAGGGCCGTAGCTGCATTGTAAGCACCAATCCCATAATAAACCCTGTAAGCGCTATCAATGGTAAAGACTTATAGCCGATCTCATAACATTGCCGGGCAAACTCTTTCCACTCATACCGTGGCCTGAATGCTTCATGAAAAAACCATGCAGTAAACCTGGAGATAGCACCTGCTTCGGAAAAAAACTGTTTGCTCGATTTTGGCAGTTGCATCATAAAAGTGGCATGTGTAGTTAATATTGTTTATATCCGAATTACGGCAAGTTTTGATTGGGTATAAAAGCTATTCAATTTTATGATTTGCACCCATATTGGCTTTTATATCGCGCATAAGTTCAAGTTGCAGGGTTTGCAGTTCGAACAGGGTTTTCATTTGTTCGGTAATCAGCAAATCCAATTTCTGATGCACATTCCTGATTTCAATTTCTGATTTAAGGTTTATCATATAATCATTAACAGCACGCTGGCGATCTCTATCCTCGCGTCTGTTCTGGCTCATCATAATGATAGGTGCTTGCAGTGCCGCAAGCATCGATAATAAAAGGTTTAAAAGAATAAATGGATAAGGATCAAAAGGACGGGACAAGAGAAATATATTGGCACTTATCCACAAAACCATTATTGCAGCAAAACTTGCAATAAAACGCCAGCTACCTCCGAAGGAAGCGATGCGGTCTGCAACCCGGCTACCAAGATCAGGATGCATATCTTCAAATTGAAGAAGTTTCTCAGAAATGAGTTTTTCTTCTTCAACCGCATCAATAACAATCTGGTTGAGTTTTTGAATATGCTCTGTTTCAGTAAGCAATAATTCTTGAAACCGCGATTCAGTCATATCTATTAATAATAGTTAACAAAACTATATTGGAAGATGCCTCCTTGCAATGACCCGAATCAGTAAGGATGGGAATACCTGTCAATTACCCGGCTTTTTTTGGATGCCCAGGGGTACGTTGACAAGTGTCAGGTACCTATCTGATATGCATCACCTACAAAACATAAACACATCTTTATTTTTATTGAAATAAACTACACAAAATCAACCGTATGATTATTGAAATAAATAACTCGAGAACCATAGGAGATATCCAAACAGAGTTTTCTAATAAATTCCCTTTTTTGAAGATTGAATTCTTCAACTCTCCTCACAACCGAGAAGAACCGTCAACTGACACGCCATGCCGGCCAGAACAACTGGTAGGGGAAATTCGCCAGGAGCAAGCCAATGGCATTATCACAATTGACCCAGCAAGTGAAACAGGTGCTATAGAGAAAGAATTTGAACGACGCTTTGCCTTAAACGTACAAATATACCGCCGGCAGATGGACCAATGGGTACAAACAGCTGGAACAGATATACTAACACTAAGCGAACAGAACCAGATCGCCAGCGACTCAGCTACTTTTTATAACCCTAACCATCAATTTCACAACCAGCAATAGACTTACACCTTATTATACTAGCTGCTTCGATTAAACAATATGAGCAATCAAAATATTCAGTTGGCAGTGATAACTGGGGCATGCGGTGGCATAGGTTCAGCTTACGCTCAACAGCTAGCAGGTAGCGGATATGACCTTTTACTTATAGACAGGAATACATCTCAGCTTGCCGAACTTGCCAATTCTCTCAACATTACATATGGCATTTCACCCAAAACAATAGCAGCAGACTTTGGTGATGCAACTGCTGTAGATGCATTAGCCCTTTCCCTGGCTAAGCTTGAACATATTACTATGTTCATAAACACGGCAGGCTTTAGTGAGAATACATTATTCGAAGACGAAAAAATGGATTTCATCATGACCATGATAAATGTTCACATCATAGCTATGATAAAATTGACACATGCTGTTTTGCCCGGCATGTTAAAACAAAAAAACGGAGCAATAATTACGGTGTCATCATTAAGTGCATTTCTTCCGGCACCCAAAAGCAGCGTCTACTCCGCAACAAAAGCATTTATCAACAATTTCATGACATCTCTGCATACCGAAGTATCAGGTAAAGGTATTCATGTGCAAGCCTTGTGCCCGGGATTAACACATACTAACTTCCATATTGCTAAAAACAATCGGCGCTTCTCAAAGCACTTCTTCATTAATCCATGGATGGAGCCGGAAGACGTAGTTAAAATATCACTGAAAAAACTTAATAGCAATACGGTTATTTGCATACCGGGATTTTTAAACAAGTTTCTCCGCAAGGCTTCCACCCTCGCACCTCGAAAGTTGTACTATCAAATTGCCATGAAACAGGCGTAAACTCAATTATTGTTACCACTCAGCACAAAATTTCTACCTTATTTTTTTCATTATAAATCATAACAAAAGTTAAACCGAGCAATTATGAATACAATGGATCTTTTTCAAAAAGAAGCACCCGAAGTAGCAAAGGCATTTAACGGACTAATAGAGTCAATTGTGGAAAGCAAAGGGATAGATGCCAAAACAAAACAACTTATTTATATAGCTTTGAAAGCGGCCCAGGGAGATGATACGGCTATTAAATTTCATGTTCCTATGGCTAAACAGTTGGGGGGCAACAAAGGAAGAAGTGAAAGATGCTATCCTGATGACCCTGACAGTAAGCGGAATTAAAGGCGTGGCTACATGCCTGCCAGGTGCTATGAGTATCTTTGACACTGCCGTGCAAGAATAGTTATAAAGTACAGAAACAGGAACAACATCAGGTCATTCCTGGCTTAGATCAGAGCCAGTATGATTAACCATTCCTGACATACTGAAATATCATAAGAATAAGCCCGACAACAAAGAGCAATGTGAAAATGAGTTTGTTATACCTTGCTAACCAGTTGGGCAGAAAGATGTCAAAATTGTCTTTCCGGGAATCTGAATATTGCCGGGCAATACCTGTCAGTGGGCATTTATTGTGGAATGCCATTAGCACCATTC
>DASWWE010000174.1:0-15987 GCA_036406055.1 Flavipsychrobacter sp.
TGATTGAGGGTCACTACTTTTTAAACTTCCATATATTCCTTTCGAAAAATGTGCTAATTCAGAATGATAAACTCCCCGAACAAGGTTGTTTTCAAATAAATCTATTGAGTATTTTTCTTGAAATATTCGTATCAAATCATCGAGGAAAAATTCTTTTAAGTCTGAAGCTAAAGCGGCTTTGGATCCAAGGTCTACATAAAGTGTGAACGATTTTTTAATTACCTCGTTTGCTTCTATACGCATAAAATAATTAATAAACATACTTTTACCTGCCCCAACATCACCCAGTAATAAGATTGGCCTAGCAGACAAACTTTCTGCGAATACTTCAGGATCAATTCCTTTTTTCGTAGTAGCACTTTTTACAACTGGGACATTTTGATTTTCTTCAAATAACAATGCATATCGATTATCTAATATTGATTTGCTTACGAGTGCATACTGCGATAATGCACCACTATTGCAATATGTTTCTTGAAGGAATGAATCAATAAGATCATCTGCTTTGTTCACATTTTCCAGAATAAGTTCACTCACAATTTGCAAGTCAGTTTGTAATTCATTCCGACGTGAAACTTTAGGATAATTATCAATAGTTGCGGATAGCTTAAATGGTAAGACTGTTTGACTATCATTTTGTAATAAAAGTGTTAACCTACGTTCAGAAATCCCAGGCTTAGATAACATTTGCCATAAAAGAAAAAAGTTTTTCTCCATAGCGTCTAATGAAGTAAAGATTAATGCTTTACCATCGATTGGTGAAACTCCATCATTTCTATGGGCTAAAAAGGCTAACAATTGAGGGCCATTTGAAACTACTGCAAATTCTACACCTCTACTATTACAATATCCAATTGCCTGTGTAATTGCCGCTGATATATCGGCATTGTCTCGCATTATTGAAGATAATTTATATTCACTCCTATTAGAAAAGCCTGCTGGTATTTCGAATGTTATGCTTTCGCGTTTTGCTTCTATTATCATTACACGTCTATTGGCCAAGTAGAAAGTATAATCAGCATACTCTGAATCCAGTGCTTCCTCGTGTTTTAAATCATCTTTTTCCCAGCCTAAGCATTTTAAAAAGAGTTGATCTATTATATGAAAACGTGTATCTGCTTCGTTAAGGTTAGGGGCTTTTAATGTTTTGAACCATTTGTTAAGCTCGTGTAGATTGGAACGGTAGTATTCAAAGTCCATAAGAGAATTCTCGTTTGTTAAATCAAATTAATTTAAATCTACGGCAACAATAAAGAAAGAAAACCCGTTTTTTTCACGGTATGCATGAAAACAGATTTTATATAACTTCTCACCTGTCCTCGCTGTTAGTCCTGGTTCGAATCCAGGTCGGACTACACAGCATGCTGTATCACTGTAACACGTGTAACAAGCGCTACACCGCACCTATGTTGATTGGTGTGCAGATAAAAAAATAATGGCAGCTACCGGCGCTACCATTACACAGAGGTTGTTTATACAGACAACCGTTATTTCTTCAATTCCAGTACCTGCACGGTATTGGTACCATCGGTCGATTTCCACTTCTGGTATTTTCTTTCGTCTTTAATAATCAGCCATGTTTTGTTCAGCATCGAGCCTTCACTGTTAATGGTAATCGACTCGCCATCTGCGGCCTTCTTCCAGGTAAAGGCGGTGTTATCTTCCACCTTATTTTCAAATACCGAATAGTTTACTTTTTTAACGCCACTGTTGTTTTTCTTAAACTGTATGTTGCCGATGTTGGCCACTTTTATATCCTGCCCGTTCTCTGTTTTCGATTCGTAGCTGGCTATATTCCAATTGCCCACCAGCTTTGGAGAACAACTGGCTAAACCGGCCATAATAAGGCTTGCTGCAACTATAGTGTATTTTTTCATAAGTCATTGCTTTACTGACACATCCATTGCAAACGGTGTGCCATTCATTGTAGTATAATACTGCAAATTTTGCATACAGCGTATATATATGCCTGAAATAAGCAGATATAAGATTGTTCGTTATGCGAAAAAAGAATTACGCCCCAACTCTCAACCTGCCATACAGCCACCTGTAGCCCAGTGCAGCTACTATGCATACACCACCTATATACCACCATAGGGTAGTGAAGCCCCAGCGTTCGGCTATTACAGCGCCTGTACTGGGCCCTAATACCTGTGCTACGCTCCAGGCTACGGTGTAGAGCCCTGCATATTGCCCGCGGTTATTGTTGCTGGTGCGGCTTATCCAGAAGCTGTTCATAAAAGGCATAGAGAGTACCTCGCCCACGGTGCCTATCAGCATAGCGCCTACGGCCAGCAGCACCGCACCGGGCAGTATATTGAAGGCTATGAACGATAGGGCAGTGAGCAGCGTGCCCACCACTATATATTGCAGGTTGTGCCGGCGGCCTTCTATATTGTGTATCACCACCATTTCAAACAAGGCTATCAGTATACCATTCAGCGCCATTATCATGCCTATGGTCGATTCCGTCAGTTTCAGCTCTTGCCTGTAAAACAAGGGTATGGTACTGAATAGCTGGAAGAAGCAATAGGCAAACAGGGTAGTGAGCACAATGAATACCAGGTAGGGCTTGTCTTTATATGCCGATTGTGTGATGGCTTCTTTGCTCACCACGGGCTTCGATGTGGCCGTATTCTTCCCGGGCGATAACAGGAACCACAACAACGCAGCTGCAAAGATGTTGGTGAAACCATCTATCCAGAAGAGCAGTTCGTAATTGCGCGATGCTATGAACCCACCCAGCGCACCACCTGCCGCCCAGCCTATGTTGATAGCCAGCCGGTTGAGCGCATAAGAACGGGTACGGTTCTCTGGCTTGCTGTAATGCGCTATGGCAGCCGCATTCGCGGGACGGAACGATTCATTTACGAGGCTCAGGAAAAAGGTAGTAATGCAGATGGGTATGTAGCTGTGCATCTGCCCCAATACCATAAACATGAGCCCGCCACCTGCCAGTGTGCTCACCTGTATATAGTAGAAGCCAAACTTATCCGTCAGCCTGCCACCCAGGAAACCACCGCATATAGAGCCAACGCCCCACAAGCCCATCACAAAGCCCGCCTGCGATATGCTTAGCTTCAGGCTCTCTGTAAGGTACAGGGTCATAAAGGGCAGCACCATGGTGCCCATACGGTTTACCAGCATTACCAGCGATAGCCACCATGTAGAGGGCGCTAACCCACTGTAGGCTTCGGTGTATAAGGCTGCTATTTTTTTCATCAGGGATATGCAAAAGTAGCGAACCCGGCGTTAACTCATTTGTAATTCTCGAGCGCTATGTTGTCTTTGCAGAAATAATATTCGCGCACATCGTTGGATGCTACGATGACCAGGCGGTCTTTGGTGTATTGGTCTATCCAGCTGGTATATTGGTCTACGCCCTGCTGGTCCAGGTTCGTACAGGGTTCATCAAGTAGTAACACAGGTGTATCAGAGAAGATGGCCTGTGCCAGTTTCACCCGTTGTTTCATGCCCGATGAGTAGTCTGATATGGGCTTATCGGCCGCAGGTTGCAAGCCGGTTATCTCTATAATGCGCTGTACATCCAGCCCCTGCAGTGGCTTCTTGAAAGAGAAGTGAAACGCTAAAAACTCGCGCAGGGTAAATTCTTCTACTATCTCTTGCCCCGGTGCGGTAAAGCTGATGTGGGGGAATAGTTTGGAAGCTTCTACCACAGCTTCATTTACGCTATGGCTGATGGTGCCTTTGCTGGGTGCTTGTATACCGGCTATGATGCGCAGCAGGGTACTCTTGCCGCTACCGTTGGAACCCAGCAGTGCATAACAACCCGGCGCAGCAAAGGTGTAGCTGATATTTTTAAATACCCAGTGACGCTGAAAACGCTTGCTTATTTGATCAAGAGATATCTTCATTGTGCCTGCGGGCATAGCCTTTCATGATACCACGGCCGGTATCGCGTACAAAGGTGATGATCTCATCCCGCTCGTCAGATACGGGTATTTCTGCTTCTATAATGCTCATGGCCTTAGAAACATTGTAGCCCCGTACAAACAGTATGCGGTATATATCCAGTATGTGGTTTATCTTTTCTATACTGTAGCCCCTGCGCTTCAGTCCTACCGAGTTTACACCCATATAAGAAAGCGGTTCGCGGGCAGCTTTTACATATGGCGGCACATCCTTCCGCACCAGCGAGCCACCGGTAACGAATGCGTGCGAGCCTATGCGCACAAACTGCTGCACGGCTGTAAGGCCTGCCAGCACTACGTTATCGCCCACGGTAATGTGGCCGGCAAGGGTGGTGTTGTTTGAGAAGATGCAGTAATTGCCTACTTCACAATCGTGCGCTATGTGGCTATAGGCCATTATCAGGCAGTTGTTGCCTATCTTGGTCTTGCTCCTGTCGCTGGTACCACGGTTGATGGTAACACACTCGCGTATGGTCGTATTATCGCCTATGATGGTGAGGGTATCCTCACCCCTGTATTTCAGGTCTTGTGGTATGGCCGATATTACCGAACTGGGAAAGATGCGGCAGTTTTTACCTATACGCGCACCTTCCATTATGGTTACATTAGAACCTATCCATGTGCCTTCGCCTATTTCCACATTCTTGTGGACGGTAGTGAAGGGATCGATCTTTACGTTGGGCCCTATTTTAGCGTCGGGGTGAATGTAAGTAAGTGGGTGGATCATTTTTTGTCTTTTCGTACAATTTGTGCTACCAGTTCTGCTTCTGTCACCAACTTATTGCCTACATACACCGTGCCGCGCATTTCGCATATGCCGCGACGGATAGGGTTGAGCAGGTCGAGTTTTAAGATAAGGGTATCGCCGGGAAGCACTTTGTTTTTAAAGCGTACCTTATCTATCTTAATAAAATAAGTATCGTAATTCTCCGGGTCGCTGTAATTGTTCAGCGCCAATATACCGCCTGTTTGCGCCAGTGCTTCTATTTGCAGCACACCGGGCATCACAGGGTTTCCGGGGAAGTGGCCCTGGAAGAAATGTTCATTATACGTGGCATTCTTAATACCTACCACGTGGTTATCGCTCAGCTCTATTATTTTATCTACCAGCAGGAAAGGGAACTTATGTGGCAGTGCCTTTTCTATCTGCGTAATATCGTAGATGGCAGGCTGGTTCGGGTCGTAATGCGGCACATCAGAAAGGTGCTTATTCTTTTTGATGTACTGTTTTATCTTCTTGGCAAATTCCACATTCGATGCATGGCCCGGACGGCTGGCAATGATGTGTGCCTTGATGTTGTAACCTATCAGTGCCAGGTCGCCCACTACATCCAGCAGCTTGTGGCGTGCGGGTTCGTTGGCAAAGTGCAGTTGTATATTGTTCAGGATGCCTTCCTGTTTTACTTCTATGCTTTGTTTGTTGAAGACGTGTGCCAGCCTTTCCAGTTCGCCGGGGCTTACCACTTTATCTACCACTACTATGGCATTGCTCAGGTCGCCACCTTTTATCAGGTTGTTATCCAGCAGATATTCCAGCTCGTGCAGAAAGCAGAAGGTGCGGCAAGGCGCTATCTCATCCCTGAATTCCGATATGTGTTTCAGCGTAGCGTGCTGTGTACCCAGTACAGGCGAGTTAAAGTCTATCAGTGTGGTTATCTGGTATTCGCTGGAAGGCACCGCCAGCATATCCACATTCTTTATAGGGTCGTAAAAATGAACGTTAGAATCGATGGAGTACACAATACGCTTTGCATCCTGTGCCTGTACACCCACACTGTCTATCGCCTCGATAAACAGTTTAGAGCTGCCATCCATGATAGGTACTTCGGGGCCATCCAGTTCTATCAGCACATTGTCTACCCCCATACCCACCAGTGCGGCCAGGGTATGTTCTACCGTATTCACCCGTGCGCCGTTATGTTCCAGCGTCGTGCCGCGCGATGTATCTACTACATAGTCGCAGTCTGCCTTTACAATAGGTTTTTCAGGCATATCTATACGCTGAAACCGGATGCCATAGCCCGGGTTGGCGGGCTTTAAGGTCATAGTTACGGGTTCACCGGTATGAAGGCCTACACCTTGCAGGGTAACAGCGCCTTTTAGCGTATGCTGAAATTCAACAGGCATGTTATCCTGTGCGTTGGTTTTCTTTCCTTCCGTTTGCGTTAGTATATCCACACTCACTATTTTTCCTTTATTTATTGATGGTTTAACATTGCTGAAAGCTGTTCCACCATTTCTTCCAGTTTGAGGATGCGTTGTTGCAATTCCGGCAAATTTCTAAAAATTGCCTGACTTCTCAATGAACTTTTGTAGTCGAAGGCCGGGGAGCCTGTTAGGGCTGCATTCGGTTCGGTTACAGATTTTGAAACACCGCTCTGGGCGTTGATGCGGGTGCCATCGGCCAGCTGTATATGGCCCACGATACCTGCCTGCCCGCCTATGATGCAGTTTTTACCCAGCTTGGTACTGCCCGATACACCGGTTTGCGCGGCTATCACAGTGTTTTCACCTATCTCTACGTTATGGGCTATCTGTATCAGGTTATCCAGCTTTACGCCTTTGCTGATGCGGGTGGAACCCATTGTAGCACGGTCAATAGTAGTATTGGCACCTATTTCCACATCCTCATCTATCACTACATTGCCTATCTGCGGTACTTTCTTATACTGGCCGTTGCCTTGCGGCGCAAAACCAAAGCCATCGCTGCCCACTACCACACCCGAATGGATGATGGCCCTGCTACCCACCACGCAGCTATCATATACTTTTACCCCTGCAAATAGTTTAGCGCCTGCATGTATCACAGCATTATCGCCCACATAGCAGCCGGGGTATATTTTTACATTATCACCTATCTTCACATTATCGCCTATATAGCTGAATGCACCTATATATACGTTATTACCTACCGTAGCGGTTTGCGATACAAAAGACGGCTGTTCGATACCTGTCTTACCGCTTTGAGACATGATCTCGTTATACTTTTCCAGCAGCAGGGCAAAGCTCATATACGCATCTTTCACACGTATCAATGTAGGCTTTACGGGCTGTGTTATTTCCAGCGAATCGTTTACGATAAGCAGGCTGGCATTGGTGGTGTAGAGATACTCTTCGTATTTAGGATTGGCAACGAAGCTCAGGTCGCCTTCACCGGCTTCTTCTATCTTCGCTACTTGCTTTACCGCTACATCGGGGTTTCCCTCCACTTTCCCGTTTATGATGGTAGCTATCTGTAGTGCGGTGAATTGCATTTTGATATTTTAAAAATATTAGGCTGTAATTTACGTTAACCTGTGCAAATAGCACGGCTCTGCATTATCTAAGTTTAAACGGGTAAAGTATAGCAAATGTAGTTTTTATGTACCGGCCTTGCAAGTGCCTGGTTTACAATCGGATTGTCAATTTGCGATATATCTACCACGCTGCCGTTCTTCATGGCTATCTGTATCCTTTCGTCGTTTACATTATAAGTATTGTTCGATGTAACGCCTTTTGACACAAAATATTGTAGTTCGTTATCCTGTAGGTTCAATGCTTTCTTTACTTCTTCCTGCTTTTGGGCATATAACTCATCCATAGTACCGGTACTCAGTATTACCTTATACAAATGCCTGTTTATCAGCATGCTGCATAGGGTAGAAAGCACCTTGTCCGGGTGCGACTGCCATACTTTTACCGAAGTGAGTATATCGTTGTCATCCAGCTGGCAGTAGGTTTCCAGCAGGGTAGGGTCGGTTTTAAAGCTATCGGCGTTTAGCCTGTTATATAAGAAATAATGAAATGCCGGTGCTGCAAACAGGGATGTGCCATCCATGGCCAGTTCGCGGGCACGCTTTAATATGTTTATTAATAATATCTCAGCAGAAAGGACGGTTTTGTGCAGGTACACCTGCCAATACATGAGCCTGCGGGCAATAATGAATTTTTCTACCGAATGCACACCTTTCTCTTCCACCATCAGTGCACCATCCTGCACGGTCAGCATTTGCAGTATGCGGTCGTACCCGATAACCCCTTCCGAAACGCCGGTATAAAAACTATCGCGGTTCAGGTAGTCCATACGGTCGGTATCCAGTTGGCTCGATACCAGTTGGTGCAGGAATTGTTTGGAATTATTGCCCTTAAATACATGTATAGCATCGGCAAGCAAGCCCCCCATTTCGGCGTTCAGCTTATCCATTATCAGTTGCGAAACAGCCTCATGCGCTATACCATCTATCAGCGTATGCTCCAGCGCGTGCGAAAAAGGGCCATGGCCAATATCGTGCAGCAGTATAGCAATACGTGCTGCCAGGCATTCCTCTTTCGATATGTTTTCGCCTTTGCCTTTCAGCTCTTCCAGCGCCGTACCCATCAGGTGGCAGGCACCCAGCGAGTGGTGAAAGCGTGTATGCACCGCACCGGGATATACCAGTTGCGCCATACCCATCTGCTTGATGTTACGCAGCCGCTGAAACCAGGGGTGTCCTATTATCTGTAACAGCTCTGCCTCGGGAAAGCGTATGAACCCGTAAACCGGGTCGTTGATTATTTTTCCTTTTATGCCCATCTGTCGGCTATTCCTGCCATTTTATTGAAATTCTTCCATCTCATCAATGCCCGAAGAGTCGTCTGAGGTACTGTAACCACTTGTATTATAAGTGCCACTGCGCTGCAGGCTCGTTGGGTCGAAAGAAGCACAGTCGTCAAAATTATCCGGTTGTTTGAAGGTAGCGTCTGTACGTATCTCCAGCGATTTATCGGCATATACCTTTTGCATGAACAGTGCCCATATAGGCAATGCCGCTGCGGCACCCTGGCCCAATGCTTCTGAATTGAATCGCAGGTAACGGTCGTCGCAACCTACCCATGCACCCGCCAGTATCTGTGGTGTGTAACCTATGAACCATGCATCGGCCTGGTTATTGGTCGTACCTGTTTTGCCTGCCATATCAGCTTTGAAGCCGTAGCGATAGCGCAACCTTTTAGCCGTACCAAAATCTACCACACCACGCATCAGCTTCACCATTTTAAAAGCTGTATTCTGGTTGATAAGTTCTTTCTGCTCCGGTACAAAATTCTTGATAACGGTACCATTCTTATCCTCTATACGGGTAATGAACATGGGGCGCACGTTGATACCGCCGTTAGGGAACATGGAATAGGCCCCCAGCATTTCGTACAGCGATATATCGGGCACACCCAGTGCCAGAGCGGGTACTTTATCTATAGGGCTGGAAACACCGCATTTGCGCAGGAAATCGGCAAAGGCATCGATACCTACTTGTTTTATAAGATACAGTGCCGCGTTGTTTACCGATTTGGCAAGGGCTGTGCTCATAGGCAACTGGCCATATTCTGCACCACCGGCGTTATAGCCCTTCTTGGTAGGGAAATCCTGCGGCATGGTAGATACGGAACCGCAAGGTGAGAAACCATTATCTACCGCAAGGCAATACAGCAGCGGCTTGATGGTAGAACCTACCTGGCGCTTGGTATTAATGTTGACGTGGTCGAACTGGAAGTAGTCGTGGTCTACACCGCCTACCCATGCTTTCACTTCACCTGTAAACGGATCCATAGCCATGAAGCCCGCCTGCAGGAACATCTTCATATACTTGATAGAGTCAATAGGACTCATCGTGGTATCCTTTGAGTGTTGTTTGTTCCATGCAAATACCTTCATCTGTATCGGCTTACTCATTTCGCGGATGATATCCGCATGCTTCATATCCTGGTCTTTCAACTGGCGGTAACGATCGGTTTCTTTTATAGCCTGGTCCAGGTATTTTTTAAACTTATTCCATACAGAACCATCCCTATAACCGCTCTGCGCATTGAACTGTTTTTGCAGTTCGGCAATATGTTGTTCTACCGCCGACTCCGCATAGCGTTGCATGCGTGGGTCTATAGTGGTATATATCCTCAGGCCGTCTTTATATATATTATAGTTGCTGCCGTCGGGTTTTACCAGGTCTTTGCATATTTTCTTTACTTCCTGTTCTACCACCTGGCGGAAGTAGGGTGCCATACCCTCGTGGTAATCCAGCTTATGATAATCCAGTACGATAGGTTCTTTGGCTATCTTGTTTGCCTCATCTTCTTTCAGATAGCCATATTTCACCATCTGGTCTATCACCACATTACGGCGTTCCAGAGCACGTTCAGGGTTACGGCGCGGATTGTACAGTGTATTGCCTTTCAGCATACCCACCAGCACCGCAGCTTCGTTAATGCTCACCTTATCCGGTGTTTTGCTGTAGAAGGTAAGTGATGCATTGCGGATGCCATATACATTATCGCCAAACGGTACGGTATTCAGGTACAGCGTAATAATCTCATTCTTGGTCAGGTTGCGTTCCAGCTTTACGGCCATTACCCATTCTTTCAGTTTCAGGAAGGGCAGGGTAAACATATTCTGGTTCTCGCGCGGGAAAAGGTTTTTCGCTAACTGCTGCGTAATGGTAGAGGAACCACGTTTTTTACCCGTGATAACATATATAGGTATGGCCGCCGTAGCTATGGGATCTATGCCTGAATGCTCATAGAAACGGGCATCCTCAGTAGCCAGCAATGCATTAAACACATTTTGAGATATCTCGTTGTATTTGCTGGTAGAACGGTCGGTAACATAATACCGGCCAATCAGCGTAGCATCTGCTGCATATACATCAGACGATAAGGCACTGCTGGGGTTTTCCAGTTCCTTCATAGATGGCATATAACCCAGCAAACCGAAGTTCATCATAATAATGAGCAGGTTGAAGGCAATAATACCTATGAAAAAGACACGCCAAAGCAGCTTTACGCGGCGTTTGGTACGTGGAGTGTTATTGTTTTTTTGTTGCAAGTGGGTGTTTTTATGCTTCGACAAAACTAATATAATGCTGCAATATGGCAATGTAATACAGCACTATAGTGATTATTAGCGTGATACGGTTTAATATCAGGTTTTATGATTATGCACTGCGGCTGTCATCTTCCGGTTTTATAAAGTAAGCCAGCATGCGCGATGAATTAATAAATCCGGCAAAACGTTTTTTAAACGGTACACGTGCTTTTACTTGTTTGATGAACGGTACCAGGAACTTGCTAACATACTCCTGCTCCTGTGGTGTCAGCGGTTGTTTGGCATATTTCAATTTCAGGTACACATTCATGAAGGCTGTAAAAGAAGTGCCCAGTTGCGGGTCTACTACGTTGCGCGCATATTGCATAGGGGTTTCATCGCCCCGCATAATGCCCGACATGAGCAGGTAATAACCTGCAGTGCGGTATGCCCAATATGCCTTAGCATCGCCTTTGGCATTGCCGTATCGCAGCCTGTAATACCAGTACACCATTACGGGTAGCAATAGTATGAATGCCAGTAAGGCGGCAACTACAATTGCTATTGTTATCAACACCGACTGAACAGATATTGGTTTATCTTGCTGTGCAACCTGTTGTTTTTGTTCGGGTTTGGCTACGTCTTTACGTTTCAGGTACACCTCGTCAATAGGTGAAGGGGCCGGGAAACGCTTGATAAGTGTCAATGCTTTTTCCATTGGCATAGCTTCCATCTTTTTAAAAGCTTCTGCATACGATACGGCCGTAGCTTCATCGCCTTTCTGGATATTGCCTATCGGCACATCTATACTATCGCGATGCACGGTAGCTATCTTCAAATCCATCTCAACTGTTACCCCTGAGTCAAGGTTATATTCCTTATCATGAAATATGAAGTGCTTTACTTTCATATCCATGCGCTTCTTCAGGGTGTCTACATTTTCTACTATACCATCTACCGCCAGCCATGCACGTGGTGGTTGCATAGGTGGTGTGCCATCCGGTTTCGGGCTTTCCTGTGCTTCACTATTACCAACCGTGGTATCAAAGTCCAGCCAGCCATAGCCGGGGAAATAAACCTGTACCCACGCGTGCGCCTGATCGGCATAATACCAGTACCAACCCTTGTTCTTATCACTGCGGTCCATAGTAAGGAAGCCTACGGTGATGCGTGAAGGGATACCTAATGAACGCAACATGAATAGCGTAGCACCTGCATAGTAGGCGCAATAACCCTTATGGTTCTCGAACAGGAAGTATTGCAGTTTCGATGCGCTGGGTATATCCGGTATGCCGGGGTTATCGGTGTATTTATAAAGAGGTTCGCCATTCTCGTCTTTTGACAGGAAGTAATCGCGAATGGCCAGCACTTTATCTACCGGCGTTTTGGCGTTTTGCGTTACCTTATGTGCCAGGTCGCTAATAGCTTTGAACTTGGCATCCGATGGCATATAGGTATAATAGCTCATCAGCCTGCTATCAGTACCCTCGTAGCCTGTCACCTTACGCAGCACCTCGAAACGTTGCTCCTGGAAGGCTTTTATTTGCGGGTCGGGAGAATTGTAAACAAAGTAGGCACTGTTCAGTTCCGATACATATCCTTTGGCACGGAACGCTGTTTTAAATTCATCCCTGAAATCTTTCTCTACCGTAATAGGCTGTACAAAGAAGCCCACATGTGGCGCCAGGTAGGTATTGGGGGATAGTTGCTTGCTGTATACCTCTATTTCTACCGTTCGCCTCAGCTTGGTAGCCAGGCTGTTTTTTATCACCGAAGAATCGACCTTGGTAAAGAACATCGCCAGCTTCGACGGGTCGGGTTCAAACAGGTCGTTGAACGGAATATCCTTATCCCGCTCAAAGGTTTCTGTCAGCGTATCGAACTTGGTATAATAAAAAGCCGTAAGGTATAGTGGGTTGGGTATATCTGTGCCGGGGAAGTAATTGTCGATATGCGCGCAGAACAGTAATTCATTACTGCGTCCCAGGTTAGAACGCAGGCGTGTATAATCCTTCAGGTCGAAGGTATTGTCTTTATTCTTTTGCAACATGCTATTAGCACCTGCACCATCTTTACCGCTGCCGCCATAGTTGGCTACTGTTTCTTTTATTTCCCCACGCATCAGGTACACCACGCCGGTAAGCAGAAAGCCTGCCAGCAGTGCAAACAATACCAGCCGGCGAGTAAGGAAAAACCAAAACTGCTGGCTCTTATCGCGGTAGCTATATATCTGCTCTGTTGTAAAGATGATATAGACAGCATATAGCACTGCCGGTAAAAATGCCTGCAAAAGCATCAGCACGCTATCGGTCTTTTGCTTTGCTATCAGTAGTATGCATCCCAGCAATAAAACAGCAGATATGAATACCGACCAGTACCGCAGCCGTATAAAGCCCCAGCCAATCAGCCAGCCTAGCACCAGCAGGGTGGCGGTAACCTGGTATTGTACAGATATGAAGAAGGCATCAAATTCGCCTACCGCATAGTTGTCTATTCCTTTATATATGATATACAGGCTACCTACCAGTATCAGGAAGGTGGGCAAGAATCGGAAACGAAAGGCGTAAAAGATTGCTGCCCCCAGCATGCCCGCACTTAAATACAGGGTTTGCTGCCATGCCTGGTTATTGGGTATAGCAAAATATTCATTGGCATTCGTCAGCAGGAAGTAACCAATGGCAGCAGTTGGTAATAGTAAGAATATAATTTTTGCCAGCAATTCATTTGCCGGCGTTGCTCTTTGAATACTCATATGTATGCAAGCCTAAATTTAGTTGAAATAATAGCAGGGGATTGTTAAAAGTATGCGTTGCTTTTCTTATTATGTTTTCTGTAATATAGTGACTTATAGTGCAGAAAAATATATCTCGATTTAACATGCCATGCGAAGCTGATTATTAATAAAATGTTACCTTAGGCACGTTTTAAAAATATTTATAAAAATGATACAAGAAAAAGCAGGCACCGTAAAGCTTGGCGATACAGTGCTTGACGACAACACAAAAGCTATGTTGGAAAAACTGAAAATTGTAACCGTTATCGGTTCGGGCACAATGGGCAATGGTATTTGCCACGTATTTGCACAAAGCGGTTTTAATGTGCACATGATGGACATCAACCAGGCTGCTATGGACAAGGCACTGGGTGTCATTGGCAAGAATATGGATCGCCAGATAGCTAAAAATGCACTGACTGAAGCAGACAAGCAAGCTGCACTGGGCCGTATCACTACTTATACGGATATGGCAGAGGCGGTGAAAGATGCTGACATCGTTATTGAGGCTGCCACTGAGAACATAGACCTGAAGGTTAAGATCTTTCAGCAACTGGACCAACTGGCTCCTGAACATTGCATACTGGCCACTAATACATCTTCTATATCTATCACACGCATCGCGTCTCACACAAAGCGCCCCGGTAAAGTTATCGGCATGCACTTTATGAACCCTGTGCCTGTGATGAAACTGGTTGAGATCATCAACGGTTATGCTACAGATGTAGAGGTTTCAAACACTATTCACGTACTTGCTACCTACCTGGGTAAAGTACCTTGTATCGTAAACGATTATCCCGGTTTTATTTCCAACCGTATCCTGATGCCGCTTATCAATGAGGCTATCCTGTCTTTGCAGGAAGGTGTGGCAGGTGTAGAGGAAATAGATACTATCATGAAGCTGGGTATGGCACACCCTATGGGCCCGCTGCAACTGGCTGACTTTATAGGCCTGGATACGTGCTATTCTATCATGAACGTATTGCATATGGGCTTCGGCAACCAGAAATATGCGCCCGCTACATTGCTGGCAAACATGGTACAAGCCGGTTTCTTAGGTGCCAAGAGCGGTGAAGGTTTCTATAAATACACACCTGGCAGCAAAGAGCTGGTAGTGAGCGAACGCTTTAAAAATAAAGGCTGGAAGATATAATTCCTGCTTACTGAATATATAAGAAGCCGTCCGCTTTGGACGGCTTTTTTATCTTTGCAGAATGGCAAAGCAATCCGCACCCCCGCTGGTACCCGCCCTGCTGGCTATGAAATGTCCCAATTGCCGAAAAGGCAGCATATTCGTTAACAAGCACGTATTGCCATTAAAAGGCAGCCTTGATATGGTGGAGCATTGCAGTGAATGCGGAATGAAGATGGTGCGCGAGACCAACAATGGATTTGGTATCAACTATGCCCTTACGGTTATGATGTTCTTCTTCAACCTGGTATGGTATATACCAATATTCGGTATGAGCTATGAAGATGACAGCATATACTACTTTGTAGCATCCAGTTCATTGGTCACACTTTTATTGCAGCCCTGGTTCCTTCGTTTGTCGCGGGTATTGTTTTTATATTTTACGGTGGGGTACAGGAGTAAAACGGGTACTGGTAATAACCACTAAATTTGCCGCTATGCAGGAACTGGTAATTGCATCGAACAACAAGGGTAAGATACGCGAGATAACACAGATGATAGAGAATATATCATTATTGTCTCTGAGAGATATTGGGTTTACAGATGATATACCCGAACCGTACCACACCTTTGAAGAAAATGCACTGACCAAAGCAAATACGGTGTATGGCTTTTGTGGTAAGCATACCTTTGCCGATGATAGTGGCATATGCGCTAATGCGCTGAACGGTGCACCCGGTGTATTCAGCGCCAGATATAGCGGTGATGATGCTACCGATGAAAGTAACCTGCAGAAGCTGGTTAGCGAATTGAAAGATCATACAGACAAAAGCGGCTATTACAAAGCCGTGATATGCCTGATATGGAACGGTGAACCTTATTTCTTTGAAGGTATTTGTGAAGGGCAGCTATTAAGCGAGCCGAGAGGCGAGGGGGGATTTGGGTACGACCCCATATTTGTGCCCACCGGTTATGATAAAACATTTGCAGAATTACCTGCGGAAGTAAAACATGAGGTAAGCCATCGCGGTAAGGCTATACGCAAAATGGTGGCTTTTATAAAGGAACAATTGGAGGAAGAAGCATGAAATTTTCGATAGGGGATAAGATCATACTGAAACGGACCGGTGAAGAAGGTGCTGTTATCTCTTATATCAATAAAGAGATGGTGGAGGTAGTGGTGAATGGTACACACTTTCCCGTATATCTTGATGAGATAGACCATCCTTACCTGAAATGGTTTACAGAGAAAAAAACAAAGGCGGTACGCTCGGCTCCCGAACAACTGCCTGTTGAAAAAGAAAAACTGCGTAAGCCAAAGCTGGCAAAAGGCGTGTAC
>DASWWE010000175.1:0-15353 GCA_036406055.1 Flavipsychrobacter sp.
GATCATATCGCATCGTGGGCAGCGGCCGGCACTGCAGAGCAAAGAATAGCTGTGGGCCAATCCATTTTCTACGCTTTCAATGAATTTATAGCCTTCAACCTTTATCATATGAATAAGGAAGAAAGCGTCCTTTTATTCACGCTTTGGAAACACTACCCAGACACGGCACTGCTGGAGGCAGAACATGCCATTGTACAAAGCATAAAGCCTGAAACACTCATGATAGAAAGCCAATGGATGATGCGCAGCCTTAGCAATCCTGAAATTATACAATGGCTGACCGGTGTAAAAATGGGTGCGCCCGAAGAGGTGTATGCTACCTACCTGCAATTGGCACAAAACGAACTGCCCGCTGAAAGGTGGCGTGTCATAGAAACTGCTTTGCAACCAACCACAGCAGTCGCATAACAAATATGTCGCTTTTTTTCAATATAGAACAGAAAGATAACCATACCTTTGCCCGCAAATTCTGAAAACCAGCAATTTATACCCCTACTGAACTATTGAAATATGACTATAGCTTACCAGGAATATCAACCATCGCCGCACCTGCTGCCGTATGTAGAAAACTACTGGTTCCAGGTATTTGATGGCGATTCAAATGAAGATTCTCCGCTGCAAACTTGCCTGCCGCTAGGCATGACACAAATCATCGTGCACACAGAGTGCCAGGAATGCTATGCTTTCTTCGATAACGATTGGCAAAAACTGCCCGATGCCTTCTTTGTAGGTATTTACAAAGATGCCGTTACATGGAAAACAAAGGGCTATTCTGTATGTTTTGGCATCACGCTAAAGCCTGAAAGCCTCATGCATCTTTTCAAAGTGCCGGTATCAACACTTTTCAACAACTATACAGATATTGACAATTTTCTGAATAAAAAAGTCAATACGTTATCGCAACGCTTGTTTGGCATTACAGACCCCACGGAGTTGATACGCATTTCAGAATCTTTCCTGACCGAAAGGCTCAAATCTGTGAATGCGGAACGCACCTACATAGATGAGGCCACAAAAATGATACGCCGTGCAAAGGGTAATATCAGTATAGAGCAGTTGTGTAAGAATCTGTACGTAAGTGAACGCCAGTTGCAACGCAGTTTTAAAGATATGTATGGTACCACGCCAAAAACATATACGCGCATCATACGTTTTCGCAATGCATACCAGCACGTAAAGCTTACACAAAAGGATAAACTCTCCTGGGCCGATATATCTTACGATTACGGTTATTCCGACCAGGCACATTTTATCCGCGATTTCAAAGAATTCACCGGCATCGCTCCATCATACATCTTCGATGATAGCAGGCAATACCGCCAGTTAAGCGTAGCCTTATAAGCAGTGTGTGGAAACATTCTTGATTCCATGTATAGCCATAGTTATATAATATCATAAACAATTAAACGCTAAATAAACTTAAAAATGAAACGGACATTTTACATGGCAGCTATCTGCCTGGCAGTTACCTATGCTGCCTGCACATCCAATGACGGCTCCAAAAGCACATCGGAAAACGACACGTCAGTAAAAACTACTAAAGAAGAAAAAGTAAAGCGTGGTGAATATCTCGTAACGGTTATTGGTTGCGGCGACTGCCATACACCCAAGAAAATGACACCCCAGGGCCCGGTACCGGATATGGAGCGTTTCCTTTCCGGCTACAATGCGGAAATACCTTTAGGTGCTTATGATACGGCTACTGCCAATAGCGGCCGCTGGGTATTGATGGCTGGCGACCTTACCGCTGCTGCAGGCCCCTGGGGTGTCAGCTTCGCTTCCAACCTTACACCCGATGGCACAGGCCTGGGCAATTGGAACTTTGATGCCTTCCGCCGTGCTATGAGAGAAGGTAAATACAAAGGCATCGAAAACTCACGGCCGTTATTGCCGCCTATGCCTTGGTTCAATTTTAAACATATGACCGATGACGACCTCGAGTCTATTTACGAATATCTCAGAACCATCAAGCCGGTAAAAAACCTTGTTCCGCAGGCTATTATCAATATGCCTCCACAACAGTCATAAAACACTTCCCTTCATCATACGGTCGGCCGGGTTATCTAATCCGGCCTTTTTCATACATGACAATAGTATGACATTATAAAAGCTACTTAACAAGAATACCCTCCTACCTTTGCGCGCAAATTCTTTTGTAATGATGTTGAATACCCGTTTTACTTACTCGTTTTTCCTCGCTTCCATTTTTTGCCTTCGTGCCACAGCACAGCACCATGCTGCTGAAACACTGCCTGCAGGCCAGTTGCAATATCCCGATGAAAAACATTTTAAGAATATCCAGCAGCTTACTTTCGGTGGCGATAATGCCGAGGCATACTTCAGCTTCGATGGTAAGGCTATCGTATTTCAGCGCACTGCCCCTAAAGATGGCATCATGTGCGACCAGATATACTATGGCAAGCTGCCTACAAAACCGGGACAGAAATTTGAATACAAACTGGTAAGTACCGGCAAAGGCCGCACAACCTGTGCTTATATGATGCCCGATGGCAAAAGCGTTATCTATGCTTCTACCCACAAAGGCGCAGATACATGTCCGCCGGTGCCCGACCGTAAGGTGCTGAAGAAATATGTATGGCCTATCTACGAAACCTACGACATCTTCGTTGCCGACCTGAATGGCAAAATCAAAAAGCAACTGACCGATAATCCCGGTTACGATGCAGAAGCTACCGTTTCTCCCAAGGGTGATAAGATTGTCTTCATGTCTACCCGCAATGGTGATATGGACCTGTATGTGATGGATATCGATGGTAAGAACGTAAAACAAATCACTACCGACCTGGGTTACGATGGTGGTGCGTGGTTCTCTCCCGATGGTAGCAAGATTGTATGGCGTGCATCTCGTCCTAAAACAGAAGCGGAAGTAAAAGAGTACAAAGAGCTGCTGGCACAAGGCCTGGTAGCACCTACCAATATGGAGGTATATGTAGCCAATGCAGATGGCAGCAACGTACAACAGGTGACCAAACTGGGCAAGGCCAACTGGGCGCCCAACTTTATGCCCGATGGCAAGCGCATCATCTTCGCTTCCAATCACGAATATGAAAGAGGTTTCCCGTTCAATATGTACACGATAAATATCGATGGTACCAACCTGCAGAAAATATCGCACGATGGCGGCTTCGATGCCTTCCCGATGTTCTCTCCCGATGGCAAGAAAATAATCTTCAGTAGCAACCGCAACAACGGCGGCACTCACGAAACCAACCTGTTCATAGCGGATTGGGTTGAGTAGTTAACGGTATCAATATTGTAGAAAAAGCCTATACAGATGATGTATAGGCTTTTTTAGTCTAGTAATTTCTACTTTTACACCATGCTAAAATCCCTTTTACTGGTAGGCACAGGCGGTTTTCTCGGCAGTATGGCGCGCTATGCCGTGGCCTATACGGTAGGCAAAATCGTAAGCACCATTTTCCCGCTGGGCACGTTTCTTATCAATATTGCGGGTTGTTTTATCATCGGCCTGCTCTATGGCCTGTTTCAGAAGGAAGGTAATGCCCAGTCCGGTGCCTGGCTGATACTCGCCACCGGCTTTTGTGGTGGCTTTACCACTTTCTCTGCCTTCGCCCTCGAAAATGTAACCTTGTTGAAGCAACAACTCAATACCACCGCCATTCTCTACACCGCCGCCAGCGTGGTTATCGGCCTGCTTCTCTGCAAGCTCGGCATCACCCTCACCAGCTAGTAGTTAATTCATCTTTTGCCTATTAACTCCATTGACCTATTATCTTATTATCATATTACACTATTAACCAATCAACGAATCAACTAATCAACTAATCAACCAATCACCTAATACTCCAGTTCCTTCACCTTCGGGTCGTGCAGTAATATCTCCAGCGCCGCTTCATGTATGCGTTTTGGCGCGCGTATGGTCCATATATATTGTACACCGTCGCGTGTCTTTATCTGCTTGCTTTCCAGCAGCCTGTGTTTCTTTATATCAAAGAAGGTTTGGTAATCCAATGACGCTCCATCGGCCTTATCATAGGTAATATGATACTCGCGTGTCACCATCATAGCATCAAATACCAGTTGCAGCCTGAAAAATACCACCAGTACCGTCCAAACCAGCACGGTGGCCGCAATAGCTATATAATACTCCCCACTACCTACCGACATGCCGATGGCCGCAGCCGCCCACACGGTAGCTGCCGTTGTGAGCCCGCGTACCCCTTTATCGCCTTTGAATATCAGCCCCGCACCCAGGAAACCGATACCGGTGACGATGTTGGATGCAATACGGTCGCCGCTTATCATGCCCGGCATGGCCATGTTTTGCGATACAATGGTGAACAATGCCGACCCCATACTTACCAGTATTAGCGTGCGGAAG
The DNA here is from genome assembly GCA_036406055.1 of Flavipsychrobacter sp. Classification (GTDB taxonomy): domain Bacteria; phylum Bacteroidota; class Bacteroidia; order Chitinophagales; family Chitinophagaceae; genus Polluticoccus. Next base: position 4,364 of record DASWWE010000175.1, read on the forward strand.
CCCGCGGCCTTACCACTCCACTCGCGCTCCAGCCCTATCACTGCCCCCAGTAGCGACGCTAATAATATTTTTTGTATATCTTCTGAAAACCAATCCATAGTTGCTATTTCACATTAAAATTAAGCCAATAAGCCCATTAAGTCATTTTCTATACCTGGTATATTGCCCCCTATATTATCACAGCTTTACATTCTTTATTCCCCCGCATTTTTCCTAATTTAGCACCCCGAATAATGTCCTTTTCATGATCGAGATAAAAGTACCTACCGTAGGCGAGTCTATTAGCGAAGTAACCCTTGTAAAATGGCTGAAAAAAGAAGGCGACTATGTAGAGCGCGATGAGCTGCTGTGCGAGTTGGAGTCTGAAAAAGCCACTTTCGAGCTGAACGCGGAGCAAGCCGGTGTACTGCACATTGTGGCACAGGAAGGTGCTACGCTGAATATCGGCGACCTGGCCTGTAAAATAGATGAAACGGCTGCCCGTCCTGAAGGTGCTGCTGCACCCACAAAGGCAGAAGAAAAACCCGCCGCTAAAGCAGCGCCTGCACCTAAAGCAGAAGCAGCCAAACCTGCTGCCCAGGCCGATGTGAAAGCTACACCTGTAGCCAACGCCATCATGGCCGATAAGCAGGTGAAAGCTACAGATATTAAAGGTACAGGCTCTATGGGCCGCATATTGAAGCAGGATGTACTGGACGCGCTGGCAAGCCCCGGCCGAAAAGGTGGTCCTGCTGCCTTCAGCCGCGAGGTAAAACGCGAAAAAATGAGCAACCTGCGCAAAACCGTATCGCGCAGGCTGGTAGAGGCTAAAAACACTACAGCCATGCTCACTACCTTCAACGAGGTAGATATGACGCGCATCATGGAGATACGCAAGGTGTACAAAGACAAGTTCAAAGAGTCGCACGGTGTAAACCTGGGCTTCATGTCTTTCTTCACCAAGGCTTGTTGCATAGCGCTGAATGAATGGCCTTCGGTGAATGCCTACATCGATGGCGAAGAAATAGTAAAACACGATTTCTGCGATATTTCTATAGCAGTATCTGCACCTAAAGGCCTGGTAGTGCCGGTTATCCGCAATGCCGAAAGCCTGAGCATGGCAGAAATAGAAGCGAAAGTAGTAGAGCTGGCTACCAAAGCCCGTGATAACAAACTCAGCATGGAGGAAATGACAGGCGGTACGTTCACCATCACCAATGGTGGTGTCTTCGGCTCGCTGATGTCTACACCTATCATCAATATCCCGCAGTCTGCCATCCTGGGTATGCACAAGATACAAGAGCGCCCCATGGTGGTAAATGGCAAAATAGAAGCACGCCCTATGATGTATGTAGCATTAAGCTACGATCACCGCATCATCGATGGCCGCGAGTCTGTAAGCTTCCTGGTTCGTGTAAAAGAACTGCTGGAAAACCCCGAACTGCTGCTAATAGGACAAGATCCTGTAAAGGCACTTTTAGCATTATAGTACTTTAATTCTTACTTAAAACATAAAGCCCGGATGTACCGGGCTTTTTTCATGCCGCGTCATTCAAAAGTCACGAAACAGCTTTTCTGCAATAAAATTGTCATTATCTTTTTTCGGCGTAGGGGTTTGCTGCCTTTTTTGCGTCTATTTGAAAAACCAAATTATAACGGCAATGAAAAAACACCTACCATTACTGGCAGCCATATGCTGCTCGTTACAAATCACGGCAAGGCCTTTACCCCAATTGGCAACACGCAACACCCCACAGGCACAAAAGCACCTGCAAATGCAGAACCACATTCTGCAGCAGCAGTATGCAAGAACATCGGCAAACAAAACCACGGCAACACCCAAACGGCTGATAGCCACTTCCTACCAGCGTTTTGCCGTGCTGCTCGATTCCACGCACAATTATTATTCCGGCGGCAGGGGCTCTAGCCACACATTACCTTCTACCTATACAGACAATTATTATCCTACCGCTGTGGATGCGCAACAAAATATCTTCTGCGATTCATCTATGCATTGGATGGATACAGGTAACGACTTAGAGCTTACAGGCAGCAGGTTTTATACGTACGATGGCAATAACAAGGTTATAAAATTCACTATCCGCGATTTTGCTGAAATGATCTATGAGCCCACGTATGGCAGCAATGGGTTGATTTCTACCGTTGCTATCTCAGACACATTTGGCGGTACTACTATGGAACCAAAATCCCGTATGGAATACGAATACAATGCACAAAACAAACGCATCAAAGACAGCACCATATCTATTTCAACAAGTAGTGTGCAGGCGCGTACCTTTTATAATCGCGATGCCAATGGCAACTTGCTTGAATTCGAAACATCTTATTTCTACAACGGCACATGGCACACGAGCAGCCGCATGAGCTATACATACGATGCCAACAACCGTATGACTTCTTCTGCATCCGCATTCGATATGGGCGCCGGCGTTACCAACTTCTATAAAGATTCATTTGTATATGCTGGAACCAATGTTATGCAGCCCATCACAAGAATCACACAACTGTGGGACAATGTAGACCTGGAGTGGGATAATGAAACCCTTGTTGCTACTACATTGAATGCACAAAACCTGGCCGATAGCGAGGTGTCCTGCTCATGGGCTGGCGCTGCATGGGATACGCTCGACCGCATGGTTTATCATTACGATGCCAATAACTTACTGCAGTACACAGATGGCTTCCGCTACATTGCGAATACCTTTGAAGCCAATCCATACGACCATAATTATTACTATTATGAAGACTACTTCCCTACCGGCATCACAAATACAAGCGCCGCGAAAGAAGACGTTATCATTTATCCCAACCCTGCTACTGAAGCCATTACTGTAAAAGCCACAGTTGGTAATAGCATACACATCTATGCGCTGAACGGCGCGCTGATGCATACACAGCAGCAGCACAACGATAAGCAAACCATAGATATACACCATTTGCAGCCCGGTACTTATATATTATCCGTGCGCGATAAGCTTGGTACACCGCTGTCACAACAGCAGTTTACCAAGCTGTAAGCAACAGCATTTTGCGAATACTATAAAGCCCGGAATACCGGGCTTTTTCTTTTATTTTTGCATGCTTGCGCTATATATACCAACATATACAAACCATTACGGCCAATTATGATGGCAGCCTGCCGCTTACGCACTACCTGAAGCAGTACTTCAGGCAGCATCCAAAACTCGGCAGCCGCGACCGCAAAGTATTGAGCCAGATGGCTTATTGTTATTACCGTACGCAAAAAGGCCTCGGCCTGCATCTTTCTTTTGAAGAAACGATACAGGCAGCATTGCTGTTATGTAATAGCAATGAAAAATACGTTCAGCCTTTTTTACCGCAGGATGCCGTTGCCATGTTGCATAAAGCGGAGTTTGATATACAGCGCCTCTTCCCTTATGATATTACCCTGAGCGATGGCATAGCATGGCAGCAATGGCTGGAAAGCATGCTTGTACAGCCCGATATGTTCATCCGCACACGTGTGCCCCTGCCTGTCATCACTGCCATATTAGGTGCCAATAACATACCACACACCCGCATCAGCGATACCTGCATAGCACTGCCCAACGGCAGCCCTGTAGATAAGCTGCTGCCTGCTGATAGCTATGTGGTGCAGGATGCTTCATCGCAATACACAGGTAACTACTTCCACCCGAAGCCTAAACAGCAGTGGTGGGATTGCTGCTCCGGTGCCGGCGGCAAGTCTTTATTGGTAAAGGATAAAGAGCCCGGTATACAACTCACCGTTTCCGATAAGCGGGCTACCATACTGCACAACCTGCAGCAACGCTTCAAACAATATCATCTACCACAACCCGCAGCCTTCGTTGCCGATATGACCGATACTGTGTCTTTGGCAAAAGAACAAGGCCATAAACGCTACGATAACATCATTTGCGATGTGCCCTGCACCGGCTCCGGCACATGGGCACGCACACCCGAACAATTATACTTCTTCAGCCCGCACATCCTCGATGAGATAAATGCATTGCAGCTACAAATAGCCCCCAATGCAGCTACGTATTTAAAGCCCGGGGGTACTTTCTACTACATCACTTGTTCCGTCTTTCAGCAGGAAAATGAAGCAGTAGTAGCGCACCTCCTCAATAGCGATAATACATTGAAGCTGCAGGAAATACAACTCATCAACGGCCTCTCTCTCAAGGCCGATAGCATGTTCATTGCAATAATAAAAAAGGAAGATTAGCGCTTTATTATTTTGGCGGTATGGCGTTGGTCACCCGCTATCACTTTTACAAAGTATATACCCGGTGTCACTTGTGGCATGTCTATCATTATACGTTGTTCACCTTTCTGCAGTCTTTGCGTCGTCTTGTATATCAGCTTACCGTTCACATCTGTAATGCCTATCTGCACATCTCTGTTTTGCGGTAGCGTTATTGCCATATCCAGTTGCTGCTGCACGGGGTTGGTGCGCACTACCACCCATTGGCTGTTACCGCCACCGCTTGTGGGTGTATCCTTCAGGCCCAGTATTTCAGATGCTTTATAAAAATCAGGCACACCATATCCCAGTTGGTTATCATCCGGCATATCATACAGGTGGGCACTTTTATGTACGGCTGTGCGCAGTGTGTACATACTGGTACTTTTGCTGCTGGCTTGCAGCAGGCAGGCTGCCCATCCCGCCATCTGCGGTGTAGAAAAGGAAGTGCCCGCTGGAGAATTTATAACGCCATTTACAATAGCTTTTACATTTGAACCCAATAAGCACACATCCGGTTTGCGCCTGCCACCGGCATTCGGACCATAACCGCTGCGGCCATCTGGAACTCTATTCTCATTAACCCAGCCTACAGTCAGCGCACTATCTGCATCTCCGGGTGTCAGTATTTTCTTCCAGGGCGATGCGCCGTCATTACCAGCAGTCATCACACAGAATATGCCTTTGTTATTAGCCATGTTCACCCCTTTGGCGGCTACAGTCGTTTTCCCGTCTATTTCAGCCAGTGTTACAGAAGGGAAAGCCGGTATCATACCATTATACCCTACCGATGCACTGATCACATCTGCACCTACACTATCGGCACGTTCCAGCGCAGCTACCAGGTTATCCATTTCCAATGGCTGGTCTTCCGGTTGTTTTTCCGTTACATACAGTGCATAGCTGGCCAGTGGTGCAGCGCCTACATATTCACCCGGCACATAAGCCGCCATGGTAGATAGACATTGTGTGCCATGCTCCGGTGCATCATACACATCATCCGTATTCTTTACAAAATTATGGGCGTCTACTATACGTCCGGAAGTTCTCAGGCTATCAAAGAAACGGTTGGTATTTACCCTATAATATCCGTCATCCACTATGGCTATCAGCATTCCTTCGCCTTTATAACCGCGGTCGTGCAGGTAGTCGCCATTCACCATTTTGGTTTGATTGTAGGTGGCACCGTAGTATGCCTCGCCACCGGTTGTCTTTGCTGTAGTAAATGGAGCATTGCCCGGCTCGTCATTTCCACCCGTCATTTTATATAAACCGGGGGAATAATAGCCCACTCTTATGATGGTGTCTATATATGGTTCACCGGCCAGTGCCAGTATCTTGCTCGAATCTGTCAGCAGTATCACGGCATAGTTCAGCCACCTCGATGTCAGGTGCAGCTTGCCTTCCGTCAGGCTCAGTGTACTGGCTATGTATATGGGGGAAACCGGCTTATCCGTACTGTCTAGCGCAATACCTTTATTGGTACGCCTTTCCAGCGCACGCGGAGATAAATTGGCAGCAGGGGAACCGGCTTTGTCTTTGTAAACTACACGAAATGCATTTTGCGCGGGCACCTGGGCAGCAGCATGCAGGCCCAGCACACACATCCATCCACACAATACCCTTCGCAAACCATTCATAGGTCTAAATTAGTTATGGTCTACAGCGCGCATCACAACACCCAGGCCTTTCAGGCACCTTTCAGGGTTGTTCACGTCGTTGTTATTCTTCGCACTCGCATCATAGGTCCAGTAGTAAAACTCCCTGTATACCATGCCAATGCCTTTGGCAAATACTTCTTTACCATACGTGCGGGTAGCATTATCGTCAGGCTGCACTTCAGGGTCATTCCTGCTTTCATCTATCTGCATCACCGTCACCGTATTCTGGTATTTCACGGCACCATTATCATATTCCTGGTCCACATTTATATAACGGTAATTCCAGCCGCCCAGGTATGCCAGTTTCGGGTCACGGGCATCTATATAGGCATTGCCTTCCCATGTGCGGTTTTCAGATATGGGATATACCATTTTTATAAAGTGTAGCTCATCATATATCAGTTCCAGTTCTTGTCCTGTATTGGTAGCATACATTACCGATTGCTGCTGCCATGGGTCTGTGGCACGCTTGCGTATGCGCACATCCACGCGGTAAGACATACGGCCCTTCCCGTCTGTGAAGGTATCTACTACCGTGTACATCGTCTGGTAACGGCGTATAATCTTTACACAGTTGGTATCATCCCATATGGTTGAGTCTACATTGTATATCACGTATTTACCTTTCTCCAGCGGAAAATATGCATCACTTTCTGCGGGAGCCTTCACTTCATCTGCTTTTTTACAGGATGTATAGGCAACTGTAAACAAAACGGCCAGCAGTATCAGGAATGGTAAAGTCTTTTTATTCATATCAGGTTTTCGCTGCTTATTAGCGTAAATATAACTAAAGAAATGAAAAGTTAATATTTTCTGCCCACTTCTTGAAAAAAGATGTCAACCCTATTAAAATATCATTAATAGCCCCTAAATGCTATTGATATTTTAATAATTTTATAATTCACCTATAACTATATGAACATGTTAAACACTGCTTTTAGCAATATCATCCTATTGTTACTATCTACCACCGCTTTTTCAACTCCCGTTCAAAACAATCAAACTTTACCAGTAAACAATAAATTATACCTGCTTGAAAACAAAGGGCAGGTGGTAGATCAGCATGGCAACCCGCGTACGGATATTGATTTCAAAATAAATACCCCGGAGGTTTCCGTATTCGTAGGCAATGGACAGCTGCATTATCAATGGACTAAAACGGATGCACCGGCTGTACCTACATTGCCATTCGTAAATAAAGAGAAACCGGCTAATACAACTACCGAAATATATCGCTTAGACATAGAACTGCTGAATGCTAATAAAAACGCGGTGCCCGAAGCCGGTGATGCGCAACCTATGTACGAAAACTATTACCTGCCTCAATGCCCCGCCGGTATTACTGCTAATAGCTATAATAAAGTGGTGTACCGCAATGTCTATCCCAATATCGACTGGGTGTTATACACAAAAGACAACACGCTGAAATACGACTTCATAGTACACAAAGGAGGAAACCCTGCCGATATCAAAATAAAGTACAATGGCGCTACAAGCCTAAAGCTTAAAAACGGCGCACTTATTGCCACCACCCCCTTTGGCACGCTTACAGAGGAGAAGCCATATAGTTATGAAGCTATTACTAAAAAAGAAATCCCGTCAGCTTACAAACTACGTAACAACATTTTATCCATTCTTCTTCCTTTTAAAGATGTGGAAACAGTTATAGATCCTACTATCGACTGGGCCACTTATTTCGGCGGAAATCAATATGAAAACGGGTTGAAAATTACGGCCGATAACCTCGGCTATATATACATTTGTGGCCATACGAGCTCCACCACCAATATTGCTACCACAGGTGCTTTTCAAACATCTTTATCAGCTAATAGCAGCGGTTTTTTATCCAAATTCTCGCCCTCAGGTGCTCAAATATGGGGCACTTACTACGGTGCGCAACTTTTCTCACGAACTGGTTTTTCCTCGATTGCAGTAGATATTCACAACCGTATCTATGCGGCTGGATTTACTTCTGATACAGGCTTGGCGACACCCGGCTCGTACCAACCTACCTACGGCGGTGGTAATTTTGATTGCATTGTTGTTAAGTTCTCAGATGCCGGCACCCGGCTGTGGGGCAGTTATTATGGCGGAAGCGGGGAAGAATCCTTTACTTTATCAGAAAGCAAAATTGCTTGCGATACCGCGGGAAATTTATTCCTGGCCGGATATACGAATAGCACATCAGGTATAGCTACTGCCGGTTCTCATCAGCCTGCATTCAATGCTATATCCGATGCTTTCCTGGTAAAGTTCGATTCTACCGGGTCGCGGCTATGGGGTACATACATTGGCGGTGCTAACTATGAAAAGACAACAGGTTTATGTATAGACTCCAAAGCCAATATCTACGTGGTCGGCGAAACAGACAGCCCGGATAGTATAGCCACACCCGGCAGCTATCAAGGCGCTCGCTTTAACCCTATACAATTCTACAATAGCTTTTTAGTAAAATTTAATAATAATGGTGTGCGACAGTGGGGCACATACATTTCAAACGATTCGTCTACCTATGTATTAAATGTTGTGGCCGGTAAAAACAACAGTGTTTTCATTTCCGGTACAACATATGGCGATACTGCAATTGCAACACCTAACGCATGGCAAACAAAAAAACTAGGTGCCACAGATGGTTTTGCTATGAGATTTAATGATAGCGGCGCACTGCAATGGGGTACATACATTGGCGATACCGGGTATGAATACTTGTGGGGGCTGGATGTAGATGCAAATGATAATATTTATGTATCAGGCCATACATCCAGCCTTACAGGCATTGCTACGCCGGATGCTGTAAAAACCAGTTATACCTCAAGCAACTATAGCGAAGACTGCCTTTTAATCTACAACGGCCTGGGGCAAAAAATGTGGGGGACTTATTATGGAGGCACGCAACACAATAACGTTTACCTTCCATATTCAGAAGTTAAACACATATCCGGCGCAGGAAATAGTGCTACCTATCTATTGGGGGAAACTCATAATAGTACAGGCATTGCTACAGCAGGTGCACATCAAACCTCAATACAAGGTCCTACAGATGTGTACATAGTAAAGATGACAGATGACACATCTGTTTTCCTCACCCAGCCATATACAGATACTTCATTTTGTACCGGCGACACAATGACCATCAGGTATGATGTTCTTAACAATTTCCGCACGGGTAATACATTTACTATTCAGCTTTCAGATACAGCCGGTAGTTTTACATCAGCCACCACTATTGCTACTATAAATGGCAATACCGGCAACACTTTTAAATACATAATACCCGGCGCTATTATTCCCGGCATACATTATCGCATGCGCGTACTCGCATCAGCCCCATATGATACTTCCGTTTATAATGGGCGCAGTTTAGTCATCGGGGCAGCACCTTCAAAACCAGTAGCAAGTTATCATGCTCCACTATGCTCAGGAGACTCTTTAAAACTATACGCTAACTCGCCATCCCCGGGCATACAGTGGCAATGGCAGGGTCCGGGCGGCTTCGCATCCTTCAGTAAGGATACACACCGTTTAAATACACAACAAGTCGACTCCGGTGATTATATTGTATCTGCAGATGTATTAGGTTGCAAATCATTGGATACAATTAGAGTATCTGTAATACAATCGCCATTACCTGTTGTTGCGATTGCCAATACCCCATTGTGTGTAGGCGATACCATAAAACTCAATGCAACAGGTAGTAATGCCATCAGCTATACATGGACCGGTGTGGCAGGTTTTACCGCCAACACACGCGATACCTTTATAGCAAATGCCAATACAGCACAATCAGGAAATTATATCGTTAGCGCTACACTTAATGGCTGCACCCGTAAAGACACTATTTTAATAAGCGTCAATACATATCCAGATACATTAGCAATCTCCGGTACACCATTTGTTTGCGAAGGCGCATCTACCATACTCACAGCCACATCTACCACACCTGGCATCACCTACAACTGGACAGGCCCAAATTCTTTTAACGCTTCATCGCAGTCCGCTACGCTTACAGGCATTACATCTGCAGCTACCGGCAACTACATAGTAACGGGCACTAATATATTATGCAGTATTACAGACACATTTGCACTCGCAGTACTTACAACACCAGTTATTAGTTCACTATCAGCCAATACGCCCGTATGCATTGGCCGCGCACTAAACCTTACTGCCACGGCAAGCAATGCCACCGGCTATGTATGGTATGGCCCTGGTGGGTATACATCCTCTACTCAAAACCCAACCATCGCCAGTGCTACCGCAGCAGTAAATGGCACTTATACAGTCATTGCATACAATGCCGCATGTTCATCAGCCGCTGCTACTGTAAATGTAACTACAGCTACGGGGCCTGTTACTAATATTTACCCCAGCCCCGGAGATAGCATTTGTTCAGGCTCGGTTATTAAGTTCACTGCTGTACCATCGGCACCGGGCTTGTCTCCCCAATACCAATGGTATAAAAACAACATAGCTATTCCATCTGCCACCACCACATCCTATACCAGCAATACCACTGCCGATAAAGACATCTTTTATTGCACCATGACCACCACCGGCGTCTGTGCCGACCCATATACCGATACCAGCAACCACATACCCATTACGGTGCTGCCATGGCTCACCCCATCGGTAAGTATTGCAGCCACCCCCAATACACCTGTTAACGGCGGCGATATGATCACCTTCGCTGCCACACCCGTTAATGGCGGCACAAAACCTGTATATCAATGGAAGCGCAACAACGCAGATGTAATAGGCGCTATCAGCAACACATGGGGCTCTCCAAACCTCGCGAATGCAGATACTATCTGCGTGGTAATGACCAGTAGCTACCGCTGCCCCTCACCTGCTACAGCTAAAAGCAATTGCATTGTAGTACAAATAAACACCACCGGCATAGAAACTACCACACTCCTCAACAACATAAAAATATACCCCAATCCGGTAACCGATGCCATCCATATCGAAGGCATCCAGACCGCCACAACAATACAATTATTTGATGTAACAGGCAGGCTGGTTATAAACACAACAGCACAGCAATCCATTGCCACAATCGGCACTCATACCTTGGCAGTCGGCACGTATATACTGCAACTCA
>DASWWE010000176.1:0-65341 GCA_036406055.1 Flavipsychrobacter sp.
CTGACAGTAGTTTACTTTCCGATACAAAACTTACTAAATATATAATCCAGTTTATCTTCTGTAGTGACTTCGCCGGTTATTTCACCAAGATAAAATAAGCATCTGCGTATATCCAATGCCACCAGGTCGGTGGCTATATGGTTGTCCAGCCCGGCCTTTATATCCGCTAAAGATTTTAATACTTCTTGTAATGATGCATAATGACGTGCATTGGTAATGATGGTTTCTTCCGTATTTATTTCTCCGGCTACTACTTTATTAAACAGTGCATTTTTCAGCTGCTGCACATTCTCTTTGCTTTTGGCAGATATACAAATCACATCATCATAGATCTTCTGCGTATAGGTATCTATTTTATTGCCCACCAGTAGGTATTTGATGCCCTCTTTTTCAAAAACGTCAACCTGTTCCTTTATTTCTTCTTCGGTGGTTGTGTTCACATCATACAGGTACACAACTATATCTGCACGCTTCATGGTATCCATACTGCGCTGCACGCCTATACTTTCTATTATATCGCTGGTATGCTCGCGTATGCCCGCGGTATCTATCAGGCGAAAGAGTACACCATTTATATTCAGTGTTTCTTCTATCGTATCGCGCGTGGTGCCGGCTATATCGCTCACTATAGCTCGCTCTTCGTTCAGCAAAGCATTCAGCAGTGTGCTCTTACCTGCATTCGGCTTACCTATAATGGCTACACTTACCCCATTACGTATCACATTTCCCAGCTTAAAAGAATCCGAAAGACGCTGTGCACTGCGCTGCATTTCATCTATACGCTTATAAAATTGTGTGCGGTCTGCAAACTCTACATCTTCCTGACTAAAGTCCAGTTCCAATTCTATTAGCGCGCTGAATTGTATCAGTTGCTCGCGCATTTCTTTCAGCTCTTCGCTAAAGCCACCACGCAGGTTGTGTATGGCGGCCTGCTGTGCCGCTCCCGATTGGGATGCTATCAAATCTGCCACTGCTTCGGCTTGTGCTAAATCCAGCTTACCATTCAGAAAAGCACGCTGGGTAAACTCGCCCGCCTTTGCCATATGTGCACCATTGGCGATGCACAGGTTGATAATCTGCTCCAATATGTATTGAGAGCCGTGGCCACTTATTTCTACCACATCTTCACCAGTGTAGCTTTTGGGTGCTTTATACAGGCTCACCACTACTTCATCCAGTTCGGTATTGCCATTCATTATCCTGCCAAAGTGCAAGGTATGACTGGGTTGGTTAGCCAGCTTTTTGCCTTTGAATATTTTATCTGTAATAGCTATCGCCTTTTCGCCACTCAGCCTTATTACACCTATCGCACCTATACCCGGCGGCGTAGCCAGCGCTACTATTGTTTCATTGATATTATACATGCTATGTTCCTTTAGAAAGGAAAGTGTAAAGTTAGCTTATTGCAGTAAACTCCTTAGTTTAGCAACCAACAGCAAAAAAACTTATGCGTGCAGTCATTCAAAGGGTATCTACCGCCAGTGTTACCATACATGGAGAAATGAAGTCGGCCATCGGGCAGGGCTTTATGGTGCTGCTGGGTATAGAAGCTGCAGATACGCAGGAAGACGCTGAATGGCTTTGTAATAAAATAGCGCAGTTGCGCGTATTCAGCGATGAAGCGGGGTTGATGAATAAAAGCCTGGCTGATATAGATGGCGAGCTGCTGGTGGTGAGCCAGTTTACCCTGCATGCTTCTTATAAAAAAGGTAATCGCCCCTCTTTTATTAAAGCTGCGCGTCCAGAACAGGCCATTCCTTTATACCAGCATTTTATAAACTATATGCAGCAGCTTACAGGAAAACCTGTAGCCACAGGCACATTCGGTGCCGATATGAAGGTAGCATTGGTAAATGATGGGCCGGTTACCATACTTATGGACACAAAAAATAAAGAATAGCTGGCCTATCTTTGATGCATGATATTTGACGATGCCTATTTTATGCGTGAAGCACTACGGCAGGCAAAGCTGGCATACGATGCCGGTGAGATACCTGTAGGTGCTGTAGTGGTATGGGATACCAAGATCATTTCCCGCGGGCACAACCAGGTAGAGCAACTGAATGACAGCACGGCACATGCCGAAATGATAGCGCTTACTGCCGCATTCAATCAACTGGGTAGTAAGTATCTTACAGAGGCGACATTATATGTAACGTTGGAGCCATGCCTGATGTGCTGTGGTGCCATGTATTGGTCTAAACTGAAACGCATAGTATATGGCGCTACCGATGTGAAGAATGGTTATAAAAAGACCACGGGCGAAAACTGGCCTTTCCATCCTAAAACAGAATTGGTGCATGGCATTATGGCTGATGAATGTGCCCAACTCATGAAAGATTTTTTCGCAGCACGCAGGTAACTATGTTATACGATTGGCACAGGGCAGACACCCCATCATTTAGTACACTACAGGATAATACCCCGCAGGAAATAATGCTTGCCGATAAACGCATTGGCTTACTAAAAAGAGGTGGTGAACTGTTTGCTTTTGCCGCCACCTGTCCGCATGCCAGCGCACCGCTGTGCGAAGGCTGGCTGGATGCACAGGGACGTATTGTATGCCCGATGCATAAATACCGCTTCGATCCCGTGAATGGACGCAATACCAGCGGCGAAGGTTATAAACTGAAAACTTATCCCGTAGAGATACGGGAAGATTATATTTACATCGGCATTTCAGCACCGGCTATATGATATATCCTCCATACCTTCAAAAAGGTTCTGTAATAGGTATTACCTGCCCCGCAGGTTTTGTTTCGCACGATAGGGTTAGCTATGCAGTAGAAACACTGCGCAAAATGGGCTACGAAGTAGTGATAGGTGATACCGTGGGCAGCGAGCATTTCTATTTTTCAGGCAATGATGAAGCACGGCGTAAGGATTTGCAATGTATGCTGGATGATAGCAGTATCCATGCCATACTAATGGGCCGCGGCGGTTATGGCATGAGCCGCATTATAGATGAGCTGGATTTCACAAAGTTTCAGCAACACCCCAAGTGGATATGTGGCTTTAGTGATATTACCGTGCTGCACAGCCACATCCTTAACAACTTTGATATTGCTACCATGCATAGCCCGATGTGCGGTGCTTTCAAACCCGATACCATAACACAATCGCATATGCTCAACTTCTTTGATGCTATTGCGGGTAAGCCATTAAGTTATGAAACCATACCTTCGGAATATAACCGTGCAGGCGAAGCTACTGCGGTGTTAACTGGTGGTAACCTTGCTATACTGGCGCATCTTACCGGTTCTGCATCAGCGGTGGATACAGATGGCAAGATCCTTTTTATAGAAGATATAGGTGAATACCTTTATAATACCGACCGCTTGCTGTTAAATCTGAAACGCGCAGGCAAGCTGGATAAGTTAGCCGCGTTAATAGTTGGCGGTTTTACGGATGTGCAGGATACAGAACGCCCCTTCGGCCAAACAGTGAATGAAATAATATGGGATAAGGTGAAAGAATATGACTACCCCGTTTGTTTCAACTTTCCCGCAGGCCACCAGGAAATAAATTATACGCTTACCTTAGGTGGTATGCACCATTTAAAAGTAACCAGACAAGGTGGAGAACTGCAGCTTATGAAGTAGCTGCTTCTGCTTTCTTCCATTCGCTCATACCGCCGCTCAGATTATATAGGTTATTAAAGCCTATATTTTCCAGCCTTTGTATGATAATAGAACTGCGGATGCCTTTTTCACAATAGACTACCGTAGCAATATCTACGGGTATTTCGTTACGCCGATGCATCACATCTCCCAGTGGTATGTGAAGACCGCCGATATTAAACAATTCTCTTTCCCATGTTTCACGCACGTCTATCAAAACGAAAGGTTTCTTCTCTGCCAGCCATTCTTTTAGCTCTCGTGGTGCGATTTTTTTCATATTCACCCTGCAATTTACTCAGTTTAAGAAGTTTAATCTAAATATTGACTCGTATGAAACACATTCTGAAAAGCATTATTGCCATTTCATTGGTATCAACTGCAGCCTGCAAGGATGCGCCAAAAGCTGATGAAGCGCAAACAGCAGAAGCGCAACAGGTGCAGGAAGCACCTATGGGAACCAACTTTGCAGTAGATAACCAGAAAAGTACTTTATCGTGGATAGGTACCAAACCTGTGGGGAAACATGATGGCATTTTTCCCATATCTACCGGAATGATCAGTGTTGCAGACAATAACATTACTGGGGGCCGTTTTGATATTGATATGGCTAATTTGAAAGTACTGGACGGTGGTGAAGGCAATGAAAAATTGCAAGGCCACTTGAAAAGTGCAGACTTTTTTGATGTGACCAAGTATCCCAATGCCAGGTTTGAAATAACGAGTGTAGCTGCAGGCGTTACTGATTCTAAAGACCTGGTGATGAAAGATGCTACCCATACGGTTACCGGTAATCTGACCCTGAAGGATAGCACCAAAAGCGTGACTTTCCCAGCGAAAGTAGGTATGAATGGTAACAGCCTGATTGCAGATGCCGACTTCAACATCGACCGCACGCAGTGGGGTATTGTATATGGCAATGATAAATCGCTGGGCGATAAATTCATTCGTCCGGAAGTAAATATTAAACTTCACATAGAAGCGAATAAACAGTAAAACAATTCAGTGTATAAAAAGAGAAAGGCTGGTTATGACCAGCCTTTCTCTTTTATTTAAATTCTATGGGTAGTTTCATTTCCTTACCATCCCGCTTGATGGTAACCTGGGTTTTGTCCCCGGCTGCAAATTTGCCTAACGCTTCCATATAGCTTTGCATCCCGTTTATTTTATACTCTCCCAGTTGTAGTATAATATCTCCTGCTTTTACACCAGCTGCAATGGCTGGCTTACCTTCTGTAACGCCGTCTACTTTCACACCTCCTTCCTGGTATGAATAGTCGGGCATAATACCCAATGTGACTTTAAAGCGCACTTTACCCACAGTAGATTGCTTAGTAGTAGTGAATGCGGGCCGTGGCAGTTTTTCCATTTTCGTTACCACATTATATATGTAGTTCATTACCATAGCCTCGCCTTTATAGTTTATTTTATCTGCATCATCGCTTGGCTTGTGATAATCGGTATGCAGGCCCGTAAAGAAAAACAGTACCGGCACACCATGATGGTAAAAAGAAGTGTGATCGGAAGGGCCCACGCCTGCACTATCAAAGCTAATACGGAACCGAGAGTCTTTCTTATCTATAACAGTACCCCATACGGGTGATGTGCCCACGCCACCAACCGTCAATGCATGCGTGCTATCATTCAGTCGGCCCAGCATATCCATATTTATCATGTAGGCTATCTTATTGCTGTCCAACGCCGCGTCTTTCACAATGGCTTTAGACCCTAACAGGCCCAATTCTTCACCCGAAAAATGCAGAAACAGATAGTTGTACTTTTTCAGCTTTGCATCTTTTATCCAGCCGGCCAATTGCATCAGCGCAGCCGTGCCGCTGGCATTATCATCGGCACCATTGTGTATCTGCCTGTCTTTTTTAGCATTCAGGCTATTACCATCTTCCCCATATCCTAAGTGATCAAGATGCGCACCCAGCACTACTGTATATTTAGCACCATTATCTATAAAAGCCGCTACATTGGTACCTGTCATTTCTATTTTCTTCAGTGCGATATTCATTTCCAGCACCACATTGTTATCTGTACGACGGATGTATGACTCATAGCCTTTATTAGTAAGTATAGCTACCGGTATATCCAGGCTTTCGTATTCTGATTTTGGTAAAAATTCGGGAGGGAATTTGGCACCGTAGCTATCGTAAAACAATACCGCGATGGCGCCTTGTTTTGCTGCATCTTTAGCACGTTCAAAAGTGAATTTTTCCCAATCGAAGTGTGCATCTTCCGCCTCATCTTTATCGGCAAATAAAGGTATCATCCATATATTACCTTGCTCATATACCCCCGGTATTACTTCCCCTTTTACCTTCTTGTTTGTGGCGCTAAAAGGTGCAGGAAAAGCTTCATCGCGATTGTTAACTGTACTACCGGCTACACGAATGAACGTTGCTGGCAGAATCTCTTTGCCATTTACAAAGGCAAATGAGTGGCGATAGTCTTTTTCATAGGCTTTAATACCTAGCTTCTGATACCTGGCTATTATAAAATCAACAGCTTTTTGCTCACCTGCGCTGCCGGTACGCCTGCCTTCCAATTCATCGGATGCAAGGTAGCTTATGTCTTCTTTCAACTGCTTTACTGTTTTCTTATCACTTTTATCTTTAGCAGCCAGCGGTTGTACTGCCATCATAATCATAAAAAGAACAACGGCAATAGCCTTAGGGGTATTCATGCGCTCAATTTTTGCGCAAAATTAGCTCATTTGCTATTGGCAAGCCTTTTATTTTCGGGAATTTGAGCATTTATGCAATAAAAAAATCCCGCACTTGCGTAGTGCGGGATTGGTAATAATTTAATCAATTCTATTCGGCAGTCTCTTCATCAATAATGCTGCCATCAGGAGATACCAGCAATTGTGAATCACCTTCAGGTATGGCTTCACTACCATTAGTTGGCAGCACTATATCGATGTTAGTAATGTCTTTCAGTTGTGGCAACTCGCCGGAGTTATTGATACCCAGGTAGTCCATAAAATTTTTGGACGTGGTGTATGTAAGTGGTTTACCCACCATGTTCTCGTTGCGCCCCGCTATTACTATCAGTTCTTTTTCCAGCAGTTTCTGGATGGAATAGTCGGCACTTACGCCACGTATAAATTCTATCTCTGTTTTGGTAATAGGCTGTTTGTAAGCTATGATAGCCAATGTTTCCATTGCTGCTGTCGATAGCTTTTTGATGTGCTTATCACCATTCAGCTGCAATACAGTTTTGTGATATGCCTTTTTTGTGAGAAACTGGTATCCACCACCTGCTTCTCGCAACTGGAAAGGATAATATGCTGCTTCGTATTTTTCGCGGATGGCATCTATGCATGTAGCTATACGCTCACCTTCTATTTGTTCTTCCAAAGCCTGGCCCAGCATTTCGGTCATCTCTATCATAGTGATAGGACGTTCGCTGGCAAATATCAGCGCTTCTACGTGTGGCATGAGTTGTTCGATATCCATATAAACTCCGTTTCAGGTACACATCGAAAATAGTACAGCTTCCCCTTTATTACCCGAAAAGTAATGCACAGGTGTGGGTAAAAACCTTGTACGTTTCGAACGCAAAGGTACGGTTATGCGTGGGGTATATACACAAAAAATGCCCCGTAACAGGGCATTTTAAGAAAATATTATATGTTTTTTAAATACCGGCAATAACCACCTGCGGTGCGATGCCTAGTATGAAAACGATAATGCTGGTAATCATAAGCAGTAATTTATCGCTCACGGTTACTTCGCTATTCAATTCAGGATTACCTTGCTTAAAGTACATAGCGATGATAACGCGGAAGTAGTAATAAGCGCTTATTGCTGCCATTAGCAGTGCAAATATTACCAGCCACATCAATTGTCCTTGTTCCAGTGCCGCTTGCAGTACCATATACTTTGCCATAAAGCCACCGGTAAGTGGTATACCAGCCAACGAGAATATGAAGATAGCTGTAACGCCTGCCAGCAATGGTTGTTTCTTAGCCAAGCCATTGAAACCATCATATGTATAATCTTTCAATTTCAGCAATACGGCAAACAGCCCTATCGTAGCTACGCTGTATGCTACTGCATATACTATCATACCCTGCCATGCTGTGGCATTTACGGCCAGTATGGCAAAGAGCATGAAGCCAGCTTGTGCAATAGATGAATATGCAAGCATACGTTTTACGCTTTGCTGGAAAACTGCTGTAATGTTACCAACCAGCAGTGTTGCAGCAGTAACGATAGCCAGCACCAGCATCCAGTGGCTGCTCAGCGCACCGAAACCAACGGAGAATAATTTCATGAAAGCTACAAATATGCCTGCCTTCACTACAGTAGCCATAAATGCCGTGAACGGCGTAGGCGCACCATCGTACACATCCGGTGTCCACATATGCATAGGTGCTGCAGATACTTTAAAGCCCAATGCTATCATCAGGAATATGATGCCTGCCAGTGCCAGCGGGCTCAGGAGGTTATCTTGCAAAAAGGTGAAGCCAATAATATTGAATGTGCCGGTAGCACCATATAGCATGGTAATACCCATCAGCAGGATACCGGTAGAGAATGAACCCATCAACAGGTATTTCAGAGAGGCTTCACTGCTTTTCAGGTTGCGCTTATCGCTACCCGCCAGTATGTATTGCGGTATAGATAATATTTCAATACCCAGGAACAGCATCAGCATGCTATTGTAGCCGCTTAATAAGTAGATACCGCAGAGGATAAAGCATATCAGGGCAAAGTATTCGGCTACATGCGCACCTACCCGCTGAATGTCTTTATTTACCAGCATAGCATACAACAATGTACAGCCCGTCATGAGCGTATTAAACCAAAGACCATACCTGTCTATGCGCAGCATATTGTTGAAATAGGTCTGAGGCTGATTGCCCGCAGCAGAAAGTTCCCAGATGTTAACGCCCAGTAACAGTGCCAGTAAAAGAATAGCTACGGTACCTACCGATTTCTTTTCTTTTACCATCAGCCCGGTAAACATGAGTATTACACCAAATACCGTTGAAGCAATAATTGCCTTCATTATTATTAAAAGAATTAAAAAGTCAAACGTTACAATCTTATGGCATCATCACACCTGCCGCCGCAGCCGTCATATCCAGCAATGGCTTAGGGTATACACCCAGCATTAGTATGATACCTATAATAACTGCCAATCCCACATATTCATTTACACTCAGGTCTTTTTGTATGGTCATGTCTACGGTATTACCATAAGTAGTTTTCTGTACCATGTTCAGCGTATATACCGCCCCCAGTATCACACCCAAACCTGCCAGCACCATGTAGGTGATGTGGTATGGAGAAGGGCTCTGGAACAATCCATTGAACAACATAAACTCGCCAACAAAGCCATTGGTAAGCGGCAGTCCTATATTAGCAAATGATATAATAACAAAAGCTATAGCCATTTTAGGTGCCGATATAGCCATACCACCCAGCTTGGTCATATCACGGGTACCCCAGCGTTGCTCTATCATGCTAACGATCAGCCACATGCCGGTGATATTGATACCGTGGTTGAACATTTGCACCATCAGGCCATGCATACCGGTTGTGGTTTGCGAGAAGGCCGCAGCGCTCATCAGGCCCATGTGCGCTATAGATGAATACGCTATCAGGCGCTTCATGTCCGTTTGAACAATAGCGATGCAAGACGCATAGATGATACCTATGATAGAAAGTATAATTATGGTATTGCTCCAGAAAGCTACGCCTTCAGGTACTACCGGCAGCAGCCAGCGGATAACCGAAAACAGGCCCATTTTCACCATCAGCGCGCTCAAGATAATGGTAACAGAAGTAGGTGATTGCTCATAGGTATCGGGCTGCCAGGTGTGGAAAGGGAATATCGGCATCTTGATAGCGAAGGCTATGAAGATGAGCCAGAAGAGCCACTGTTGCGTAACAGGGTCTAAAGACATACCTGCACTTACTATATTATCCCAGCCATAAGCATTCGCACCGGGGTTTTGCAATGCCAGGAAGATGATGGCTGACAGCATCAAAAGGCTGCCGACGAATGTATAAACAAAGAATTTGAATGTAACAGGTATACGCTTCTCGCCACCCCATATAGAACACAGGAAGTAAACAGGTATCAGTGCCAGCTCCCAAAAGAAGTAGAACAGTAAAGCATCGTGCGCTAAGAATACGCCTGTGATACCGGCTTGTGCCAACAGCATCAGGCCGTAGAAACCGCCGGGGTTTTCTACTTCTTTATTCCAGTTGCTGATGAAAATAACAGGCATAACGATACCTGTAAGCAGGCACAGCATAGCCGCCATGCCATCTGAGTACAAACTGAGTTGTGCACCCAGGCGTGGTATCCATGGCATAGACCATGCCATAGGTTGACTGTAGGATGCAGCGCTGATATAAGCAGCCAGTCCTAAAGTAGCAATGCTACTAATAAGGGCAACAGCCTTTGCGCCATCTTTTGCAAGAAAGCTAAGGATACCTGCTACTATAGGAACCAGTATAAGTAATGTTAAGATCATAATGCCAAAGCAATATTTGCAGTGCTATCTAATTATTTATTGAACCCAGAAAAAACTAATGGTAAACAACAGCGTCATGCCTATCACCATAATAAAAATGTAGAAGCCAACCTGGCCGGTTTGTAACAGGCGCACCCTGTCACTACCCCATCGTACGGTTTTACCTACACCATTCACCACCCCGTCGATACCCATTTTTTCTACAAACCTGTCGAAGGCGGAAGATAATGCCAGCAGTGGGCGTACGATGATGGTATCGTACAACTCATCTACGTACCATTTATTTTCCAGCACTTTTGCAAGGCCTGTGTTCGGTTTAAAGTTTGGTTTCTTGGTAGCATTGTAGGCTACAATTATCATTATAATTACCAGTCCTGTTGAAAGGCCCATCAGCATCCACTCGGTGCTATGCTCCAGGTGGTGGTGGCCAAAGTTTGTAACTACAGATGCCAGGTAGGTATTGAATGTATGATGCTCGCTGATAACAGCCGGCAGGCCCACATAACCACCTATTACCGACATGATGGCCAGCACGATAAGCGGTATGGTCATAGCCGCAGGGCTTTCGTGTAGGTGGTGTTCCTGATCGTGCGTGCCACGGAAAGAACCGGTGAACGTAAGGAAGTACAGGCGGAACATATAGAATGCCGTCATCAATGCAGCACCCAATGCCAGGTAATACATGATAGGGCTGTGTGCATAGGTAGCAGCCAGTATCTCGTCTTTAGAGAAGAAACCTGAGAAACCCGGGATACCTGCGATTGCGAGACAACCTATCAGGAAGGTAATGCTGGTTATCTTCATTTTCTTACCCAACCCACCCATACTACGAATATCCTGCTCGCCACCCATAGCGTGAATAACGCTACCAGATCCCAGGAACATCAGGGCTTTGAAGAAGGCGTGTGTCATAACGTGGAACACCGCCGTAGTATATGCACCCACACCCAGCGCCAGGAACATGAAGCCCAGCTGGCTAACCGTAGAATAGGCCAGTACTTTTTTAATATCGTATTGCCTGATGGCGATAGATGCTGCCAGTATAGCTGTTGCCAAACCGATAACCGCTACCAGGTTCAGTGCCATTGGAGCAAGGCTGTAAAGGGCATTGCTGCGCGCTATCATATAGATACCGGCAGTAACCATCGTTGCGGCGTGGATGAGGGCCGATACCGGGGTAGGACCCGCCATGGCATCGGGCAGCCAGGTGTACAACGGTATCTGGGCACTTTTACCCATAGCACCTATAAACAAGCATATAGCTATCCAGTTGTACATATTAGGCGATAGCTGCACGGTACCACCATTCAGCTGGCCAAAGAATTCGTTATAAGAAAGTGTGCCATAGTTGAAAAGTATCAGCAGCATACCTACCAGGAAGCCGAGGTCACCTATACGGTTCATCACAAAGGCTTTCTTGGCAGCATTCGTATAATCCCTGTTTTTGAACCAGAAACCGATAAGCAGGTAAGAGCAAAGGCCCACGCCTTCCCAACCGATGAACATGATAAGATAGTTGGCACCAAGCACCAGCAGCAACATCGAGAATACGAAGAGGTTGAGGTAGGCAAAATACTTTACCATGCCCTCGTCATCGTGCATATAAGATGTAGAGTACACATGTATCAGGAAGCCGATACCGTTAATGATAAGTAGGAACAGGGAAGACAACGCATCTACCTGGAAGGCAAATGGAATGTACAGTTTACCCGATTGTATAAAATCGAACAGGTGCACTACCGTAGAAGTGCCGCTGCTTTTTACTTCGAAAAAGATGCCCAGTGAAACAGCAAACGATGCCAGTATAGCCAAGCTGCCTATAACGCCGCCTGCGCCCTTTGGCATTTTACGCCAACCTATACCATTAATCAAAAAGCCTATTAACGGGAATAAAGGAACCAGCCAAACAAGGTTAGTCATTACTACGATTTAGTGTTTTAACCTATTTAATATATTAATATCAACCGAATGCACCTTGCGGTACATCATCACAATAACGGCCAGCCCCACGGCTACCTCTGCAGCTGCCACCACCATTATAAAGAACACGAATATCTGTGCAGAGGCATCATTATACATTTTTGAAAAAGCTACCATCAACAGGTTTACGGCATTCAGCATCAGCTCTATGCACATAAATACGATAATGGCATTGCGGCGCATCAGGGTACCCATGATGCCTATGCAAAACAGCGCAAGACTTAAAAACAAATAGTATTGTATCGGCATTTCTTCTTATTAAAAATCGAAACGGGTTAATTTTTTATTTCACTTACCGCTTCTTCCTTTTTACCGATAACTACCGCACCAATCATAGCACTAAGGAAGAGTACACTGCTTATTTCAAAAGGCAGAACGAACTGTGTGAACAGTGTTTTACCCAGGTTTTTTATTAAGCCTATATCTGTAGGTGACTGTTCCAGCACGTTTACAGACGAAGTACGCAAAGCTGCCAGCACTACCAGGAACAATGCACCACCCGATATAACGCCTGCAAACTGCACCAGCCGGTTCTTCTGTGGTTCGGTATCGGCATTCAGGTTCATCAACATTATCACAAAGAGGAACAGTACCATGATGGCACCTGCATACACAATAATGTTTACAATAGCCAGGAACTGTGCATTCATTAATACATAGTGGCCGGAAATAGCGAAAAAGGTAGCAATCAGGAACAGCACACTATTCACCGGGTTACGGCTCAGGATAACACCCAACGCGCAACTCAATGCCATTACCGTCAGGAACCAGAATAATATTTCGTAAGTACTCATATACTATTTGGTTTCTTGTTGCATTTTAGGATGAGCAATCAGGAGGTCTTCCTTTTTATAGATAAAGCTATCGCGCGTATAGTTGGTAGGCATTATCGTTTCGCTCAGGTACACTGCATCTTTAGGGCAGGCCTCTTCACAATAACCGCAGAATATGCAACGCAGCATGTTTATTTCATACTTAGCGGCATATTTCTCTTCGCGGTACAGGTTCTCTTCTCCCGGTTTGCGCTCGGCAGCTTCCATAGTAATAGCCTCTGCAGGGCAGGCAAGGGCACACAGGCCACAGGCTGTGCAGCGCTCACGGCCTTCTTCATCACGGTTCAGCACATGCAGACCACGAAACACAGGGCTAAACGGTCGTTTTTCTTCCGGATAGCTTACAGTTGCCTTCTTTTTAAAGATATGCCCTATGGTTATGCTAAGGCCTTTGGCAATAGCGGGCAGGTATATCTTCTCCCCGAATGTCATCGGGTCGCGATTTACCGGCGCAGACCTGTTTGTTAGTTTTTCCATTTCAACTCCAAAAATGCAGTATGTAAAGAGCCTTGCTTGCGCTATGGCTTTATTACATCCTTAATTATTTAAATATCCACAATATAGCAGCACCGGTTACCACCATGTTAAACAAGGCAAGTGGTATCAGTGATTTCCAGCCCAGACGCATTAGCTGATCGTAACGGAAACGAGGCAGCGTCCAGCGGATGAACATGAAAAACAGTATACAGCAGATTATTTTAGTCAGGAATATCAGCACACATATAAGCGAGAACACGATAGGGCTAGCGGCACCGGCTACCTTATCCATGAACGGGAAATTGTACCCGCCAAAGAACAGGGTGATGATAACCGCAGAGCTTACAAACAGGTTGATGTATTCAGCAAACAGGTAGAAGCCCAGTTTCATAGATGAATATTCCTGGTGGTAGCCCATGTTCAATTCGCTTTCGCACTCCGGCAAGTCAAAAGGTGCACGGTTCAACTCGGCAAATGCGCAAATAAGGAATATCAGGAAACCCAGTGGTTGTTTAAAGAAGTTCCAGGTGAAGTAGCCATCCCAGAAGCCATGCTGCTGTTCTACTATTTCGCGCAGGCTTAGCGAACCGGTCATCATCAGCACGGCTACCAGGCTCAGGCCCATAGCCAGCTCGTAAGATATAGCCTGTGATGCCGCACGGATACTACTCAGAAGGGAGAATTTATTGTTAGAAGCCCAACCACCCAGCATTACGCCGTATACACCAAGGCTCACTACACCAAAAATGAAAAGGATACCAATGCTAATGTCTGCCACCTGCAGGCGGATAACAGAACCGTTATCCAGCGTTATATCCGGCCCCCAAGGCACTACGGCGCTCGTCATCAGCGCGGTAAGCATAGCCAGGGCAGGACCCAGGATGAACAAGGTGCGGGTAGAGCGGTCGGGGATGATCTCTTCTTTGAAGAAGAGCTTACCACCATCAGCCAGCGGCTGCAGCAAACCGAAGATACCGGCACGTGCAGGGCCTATACGATCTTGCATTACAGCAGCTACCTTACGTTCGGCCCAGGTAAGGTACATGGCAATACCCAGCGAACCCAGCAGTATTACCGTGATGAGCAGAATCTTTTCAATTATAAAAGCTGTATCAATTTGTAGTAACAGCATAATGGCGCAAAAGTAATTAGTTCGTTAATTTTTTACCTGTCTTTCTTAAAATCGTCGGAGTGGGCAGGGCCATCTATTTTAGACAATTCTATTTCCGGCCTGTTTACATCACTCACTTTATGTATATCCATCAAAAGTTTAGGGTCTTTACCTATTACTTTATCTATATATACAGGTTGTTTTTTCGTACCTACATAGTGACCTTGAGATATTACGCTGTGGCGGTCTATCTTAGATGGGCCTTCTATTGTCCAGTCGCTGACAGATTTGCGGTGGAAGCGGCAATCATTACAGATAAACTCTTCTACCTCACCCCATTTATCTTTACGGGCAGTAACGCGGAACACCTCGTCGCCACGCATCCACAGGCGCACTTTACCGCTACACTTGGTGCAGCTGCAATGCGCATCTACCGGCTTGGTAAACCATACCCTGTTCTTAAAACGGAAGGTTTTATCGGTAAGTGCACCCACGGGGCACACATCTATTACGTTGCCAATGAATTCATTATCAAGCGATTTGCCCAGTAGTGTACTGATCTCGGCATGGTCGCCGCGCTCCAGTATACCGTGCTCGCGCCTTTGGGTAAGCTGCTCTGCCGTAAACACACAGCGATAGCAAAGGATGCAGCGCGTCATGTGCAGGGAGATATAATCGCCGATATCTTCTTTTTCAAACGTACGGCGGTCGAACTCGTAGCGCGTGCCTGATGTACCATGCTCATAGCTCAGGTCTTGCAGGTGGCATTCGCCGGCCTGGTCGCACACCGGGCAATCGAGCGGGTGGTTTATGAGTAGCATTTCTACCACACCCTTGCGTGCATCTAGTACTTTTTCCGAAGTGATGTTTTTCACTTCCATACCATCCATCACAGTAGTACGGCAGCTGGCTACCAGCTTGGGCATAGGGCGCGGGTCTTTTTCAGAACCCTTGCTAACCTCTACCAGGCAGGTACGGCATTTACCGCCGCTGCCTTCCAGTTTGCTATAGTAGCACATGGCAGGAGGTGTAACCTCACCGCCTATCATACGCGCCGCATTCAGGATAGTAGTACCGGCGGGTACTTCTACCGTGATATTATCGATGGTTACTTTAAATTTCGGTTGTTCTGACATAAGTCAACATTCAAAAGTCAAAAACTAAGCTGTAGTAGGAACATGGATAGGGTCTGCATAGTGCGCCAGACCAAAATTCCTTCTTTGCGATTCGTCCGGGTTCAGCACATGCCATTCAAATTCATCGCGGAAATGGCGGATGGCAGCGGCTACCGGCCATGCAGCGGCATCGCCCAGCGGACAGATGGTGTTACCCTCTATCTTGCGCTGGATATCCCACAGCAGGTCTATATCGCTCATCTTACCTTTTCCGTACTCCAGGTTCTTCAGTATTTTATACATCCAGCCGGTACCTTCACGGCAAGGGCTGCATTGTCCGCAACTTTCGTGGTTGTAAAAGCGCGCCAGTGTCATAGTGTGGCGCACTACGCACTGGTCTTCGTCCATTACTATAAAGCCGCCCGAACCCATCATGGTACCGGTAGCAAAGCCACCATCGGCAAGGCTCTCATAGTTCATATAGCGGGTTTCGCCTTTTGCTGTTTTCAGCAGCAGGTTGGCCGGCACTATAGGTACGGAAGAACCGCCTGGGATACAAGCCTTCAGGCGTTTGCCTTTAGGGATACCACCGCAATATTCATCAGAGAAGATGAACTCTTCTACCGACTGGGTCATATCTATTTCGTACACACCCGGCTTGTTCACATTACCGCAAACAGAAAGCAGTTTTGTACCCGTAGATTTACCCACACCTATTTTAGCATACGCTTCGCCACCCATATTTAGGATAGGTACTACAGCTGCCAGTGTTTCTACGTTGTTTACCACCGTTGGGCGCATCCATACACCTTGTATGGCGGGGAATGGCGGTTTGATGCGCGG
Organism: Flavipsychrobacter sp.; assembly: GCA_036406055.1. Taxonomy (GTDB): domain Bacteria; phylum Bacteroidota; class Bacteroidia; order Chitinophagales; family Chitinophagaceae; genus Polluticoccus. The sequence continues at coordinate 16,479 of DASWWE010000176.1, forward strand.
GTTGCCACGCTTACCTTCCAGCGATTCTATCAGGGCGGTTTCCTCACCACAGATATAAGCACCACCACCACGCTGCACATATATCTCGCAATCGAAACCAGTGTTCAGTATATTCTTACCCAGCCAGCCATTGTTTTTGGCTTCGGCTATGGCTTGTTCCAATATATCTACTATCCACGCATATTCTCCACGGATGTATATATAGGTAGCATTGCTACCCAGTGCAAAGCTGCTGACGATCAGACCTTCTATCAGCAGGTGGGGCAGAAACTCCATCAGGTAGCGGTCTTTAAAAGTACCGGGCTCTGATTCATCGGCATTACAAACCAGGTGGCGTGGAACGCCTTCCGGTTTTGCCAGGAAGCTCCATTTCATACCCGTAGGGAAACCCGCACCACCACGGCCGCGCAGGCCGCTTTTTTTCACCTCTTCCACTATCTCATCGGGCGTCATCTTAAAGGCTTTTTCCACTGCACGATAGCCACCGTTCTTGCGGTAGGTATCGTAGTAGCGAATGCCTTCTACATGTGCATGTTCTAATAATACTTTCATAACCCCAAACCCCTAAAGGGGCTTTTTCTTTTATTTCGTAATCCTGTCGCCTTACGGCTAACAGGCTTTTTAAATCTTTGTGCTCTGCCTGCTCAGCAGTTTCCACTCTTTATCCTTGCCCTTCCATACCCACACCTGCAATATGTGCAGCTTCAGCTTTACCTGTTTACCATCCAGCGCCACATCTATGTCAGCATCGGCACGTACAGCAGCCGTTTTTCCTTCTATCACAATATTCGGCGCGGTTTGTGATATACTGTTATATACCAGTTTGCCATTGTGCAGATCGGTCATTACTTCTTGCCGGCTCTCTATCCACCCGTTAGAGTGGCCGTAGTTCAGCTTTTTGTGTAATAACTTTTTCAGCACTACCGTATCTTTTTTCTGCAGGGCGCTGTTAAGGTCGCCCACGGCTTTTACCAGTGCCACGCTATCCTGCGCAACTGCGGTATTATAAATAAAGAACAACAATATGATGTATATGTTTCGCATAGGTTATTTATAGCCTGTGCTTAACACATATTCTTCCATCAGCCCGAAAAACTGGTCTTCCCAGCTTTCCTTATGGTTTTTCAGCTCATCTTCGTCGGGCAATCCTTCGTGATGCAATATCACTTTGGTGCCTTCGGGGTGTGCTGCCAGTTTGTAATGAACTTGCGACGGTTTGGCGTCTGCATCCCATTCTTCCGTTTTCCACGTATATGCCAGCTCGTCTTTCGCGGTTTTCAGTATCTCACCTTTCACCCAGCCACCAAACATTTCAAACCTTCCACCTGTTTCTTTTTCAACTATTGCATCCTCGCCACTCCATTTGCGTAGCAGCACAGGGTCTGTCAATAGCTGCATTACTTTTTCGGGCTTCGCCGATACGATAAATTCCATATCCAGGTTCAGCGCCATATCTTATTAATTGGTAGCCGCAGCCCTTAGTTCTTCCAACAGCTGGTCTACTTTTTCTTTTGTTAAAAACTCTTTATAGTGTTTTCCCAATTGCATCATAGGCGCATAGCCACAAGCACCCAGGCATTCTGCCGGCTTCAATGTAAACAGACCATCGGGCGTGGTTTCACCTGCCTGTATACCCAGCTTTTGCTTAATGTGGTCTATAATGTCATCACTACCATTCAGCATACACGGACCGGTTTGACATACTTCCAGCACATACTTACCTACCGGTTTCATATTGAACATGGTATAGAAGGTAGCCACCTCGTACACCTCAATAGGCAAAATACCCAGCAGTTCGGCCACATAGTCCATAACAGGAACATCCAGCCAGCCGCCAAATTCTTCCTGCGCTATGTGCAGTACAGGTATCAGGGCACTTTTCTGCTTCCCATCGGGGTAGCGCGCCATGATCTCTTTTACTTTATTCAGTTTTTCTTCCGAAAATTTTATCATAACCCCAAACCCCTAAAGGGGCTTTTCTTTTTAAAGTTATATCTACACCTTTCCCTTTTACAAGGGTCAGGGCTTTTACGCATCCAGTTCTCCTGCTATCACGTTCAGGCTACTCAGGGTGATGATGGCATCACTCAGCAGTCCGCCACTTACTATTTCAGGGTATGCCTGGTAGTAAATGAAGCATGGCCTGCGGAAGTGCAGCCTGTATGGCGAACGGCCACCATCGCTTATCAGGTAATAACCCAGTTCACCATTGGCACCTTCTACTGCATGATACACTTCGCCCGGCAGTACCTCTATTTCACCCATTATCATTTTGAAATGGTATATCAGTGCTTCCATCTTTGTGTACACATCTTCTTTCGCAGGCAGGTGGAAATGGTCGGCCTCCGGCGCATAGAAAATATCTTTCTGTGCAGGGTCTTCCTGTTCCAGCTTTGCTATCTTCTCCAGTGCCTGTTGTATTATTTTATAGCTTTCCCAAATCTCATCGTTGCGCACCATGTAGCGGTCATATACATCGCCCGTAGTACCCACCGGTATCTTGAAATCGAAATCTTCGTAAGAACAATATGGCTGTGCTACACGTACATCATAATCCACACCGGCAGCACGCAGGTTAGGACCTGTCATGCTGTAGTTCAGCGCACGCTCGGCGCTTATAGGACCAGCACCTATGCAGCGCTCCATGAATATACGGTTACGGTTCAGCAGGGCTTCAAATTCGCGCATCACTTTCGGAAAGCCTTCCATGAATTTGTCTATCTTCTCCCATGCCACTTTAGTAAAGTTGCGCTCAAAACCACCTACACGGCCTATATTGGTTGTAAGGCGGCTACCGCACACTTCTTCATATATCTCGTATATCAACTCTCGCCATTGGAAAACATAGGTAAAGCCGGTAAGGGCACCGGTATCCACCGCCACTACAGAGTTGCATATCAGGTGGTCAGCAATACGTGCCAGTTCCATAATGATAACACGCATGTAGTCTACGCGCTTGGGTATCTTGATGCTCAGCAACTTTTCTATAGTCATGTGCCAGCCCATGTTGTTGATGGGGGCACTGCAATAGTTAAGCCTGTCTGTAAGCGGAGTGATTTGGTAATAGGGCCTGCGCTCAGCGATCTTCTCGAAGGCGCGGTGTATATAACCGATAGTAGGCACAGTGCTTAGCACTTTTTCACCATCTATCTCCATGATGTTTTGGAAGACACCGTGGGTGGCAGGGTGCGTAGGACCAAGGTTCAGCGTAGTACTCTGCTTGGCCAGCGACTCTTCTGCAAGTTGTATATGATTTTGTTGTTCTGTCATACCTCAAACCCCTAACGGGCTTATTGGTTTGGTTATAAATATTTATTACCCTATAATGGGTGTTTTTATTTTATGCTACTGTGCCGCCGCGGCCAAACATCTCATCATCCTTATCTATACGCGTCGGGTCTTCCATGCGGTATTCCTTACGCATAGGGAAGTAATCCATCTCATCCACATTCAGTATGCGGGTAAGATTTGGGTGGCCTACGAAATTGACACCGAAGTTGTCATACGTTTCACGCTCCATCCAGTTGGCACCGGAAAAAAGTTGTGTAGCCGTAAATACATCGGGTTTTTCTATCGGCACATATACCTTCATTCGCAGGCGCACATTATTTTCCAGGCTGTGCAGATGATAAACTACACACAGTTCTTCACCTTTTCTTTCGGGATAGTGCACTGCTGTCAGGTCTGTAAGAAAACGGAAGCGCGTGCTATCGTCATCATACAGGTGCTGCATTACTTTCAGGTTCATTTCGGCAGGTGCTGTTACAGCCAGCATACCAAATGGCTCTTCCCAATTGGTAAGCGCCTCGCCAAATTTTTCCGTCAGTTTTTCTTTTAATATTTCGTTGGTCAATGCCATATTCTAAGTCAAAAAGTCAAAAGTCAAAAGTCAAAAGTTTATGGTTTTGACCCTTAGCTATTGAATTACTATTGTATTGCGTAGCTATCCATCAGTGCTTTATACACCGGGCTGTTCCTACGGCGCAAACTTTCATTTTGTACCAGGTCCTGCAGTTTTATCACACCATCCAGTATCGCCTCGGGGCGCGGAGGGCATCCTGATACATATACATCTACAGGTATCACCTGGTCTATACCCTGCAGTACAGGGTAAGAATCGAATATACCACCGCTGGATGCACAGGCACCTATCGCTATTACCCAACGCGGCTCTGCCATTTGCAGGTATACCTGGCGCAATACCGGTGCCATTTTTTTGGCAATAGTTCCTGCTACCAGCAACATATCGCACTGGCGTGGAGTAAAGCCCATACGCTCAGACCCGAAACGGGCCAGGTCGTAGTTGGCACCCATGGTAGCCATAAACTCGATACCGCAGCACGAGGTGGCAAACGGTAACGGCCATAAAGAGTTTTTACGGGCCAGACCTATCGCTTTATCAAAAGATGTGGCCATAAATCCCTCTCCCGAGTAACCTTCCGGTATCGGGGCCAATTTCACATTCGTATTATATTGAACCGGACGTCCCATAATCTTTATCTTTTTAATTACACTAAGTATTAACTATTCAATAATCACAACTCTTTTAATCACACAAATACTTTAGTCTTCCCATTCCAGGGCACCTTTCTTTACGATGTATGTAAAACCACAAAGGAAAAATGCCACAAACATTATAACGGCTAAGAAGCCTTCCTGGCCCAGTTCCCTGAAGTTGATAGCATACGGATAAAAGAATATAACCTCCACATCGAACAGAACGAAAAGGATAGCTATAAGAAAATACTTGATAGCCATTGGCTGTCTGGCATTGCCTACAGACGGGATACCACTCTCGAAGTTGATAAGTTTATCCTGCGTTCTACGTTTAGGGCCCAGCAAATGTGAGGCACCTATCGTCATAACTACAAATCCTACCGCTACTATTAACTGTAGAGCTATAGGCAGATAACTGAAGGGCGTTTGTTGGTCGGCCGCCAGGAATAAAAAATTCATAATTAAAACGGTCTTCTAGCGTTCTGTTCTAGAGTTAGCAAAGTTAACGGTATGGGGCGAATTTGCAAGTACAGAAATAACTTTAATGAATAGATGTACGTATTTCTAATTTAGATTTTATGGGAAAATAACGATTGGATATTCTCAGCCTACAAGACCGAAAAATTTCTTATAAGTTTTGCAGAAAACCTCTCCGCTAAAATGGTTTTTAGCATATGCGTACGCCTCAATGCCTAATTGCTTCCTAAGTGGTTCATTTTCAATAAGCAGTTGTATTTTTTCCACACCTTTAGCTACTATATCGTCTTCATTTGTTTCTGTAATCAGCAATCCATTTTTATTGTCTTCAATATAATCTGGTATGCCGCCTACTGCGGTAGATAGTATGACTTTACCTCTTGCCATCATTTCCATTACTACAATGGGTAGGCCCTCAAATAAAGATGTAAGTATTAACACATCCGATTTTTGATAAATTTCTGAAACCCTGTTTTTGTCTTTTACATTGCCGTAAAGGGTACAATATTGTTTTACATCATCAGGAACGATCTCTTCTACATCACCCACAAATGAAAAGTGGACATTACTGCCTGCCTCGTGCAGGCGCTTAGCGATAGCTGCTATCAGGTGAACCCGTTTTTGCGCAGCACCGCGGCCTACAAACACAACTTCCAGCTTATCATTCTTTACCTCTACCAGCTCCGGCACTTCTATCATATTATCTACAAAGTATAGCTGCTGGTAGTATTTAACCGGTACATTACTTTTTTTGTACAGGTTTTCCATATCCCGTTTTATTTGCGGACTACTGAAAATTCTGAAATCGATGTATTTGATGAATGACTGCGAAAAATTGAACCAATTATTAAGATGGCAGAGCTCCACTACGCGCGTTTCCTTTTTTACGTGTGGAACAATTTTATAGAAATACATGCTTTCACCACCAAATACCACCGGGTTTTCTACAGCATTAATCCATGACGCTAAAACACCCCTGAAAAAAAAATTCAGGAAATGCAACGCTTTATTATCTACATATTTATGAATATCCAGTACACGTACCCCTTCTATATCGAATAAGTGTCTGAATTCATTATTCCTTGGCTTTTTGGTAAATATGATAAGCAGCCTTTCGTTTTTGATACATGTGGCTATATCTGCATTCACTTTTATGGAGCCACCAATATCTGCCCAGGGAAAGAAAAGAAATATGCGATGGCGAGTTTTTAACTTAAATATTTTACCGGCTATTTTGCCCAGCAATACGAAGGGGAACATGCCGACCAGTTCGATATTCCTTTTAAGTATGGCGGTTTTATAGTTCATGATATTTTTTTAGTAGCCGGTATAGGTACGCATCATCAAACGATATATTCAATTTTTCGATTACCGGCTGTATCTGTGCTGTATCAATATCAAAGTCTGCGCCTTTGTGAATGGTATCGTATAGTGCTCTCTTTCCTAAATAGTTTTCCATTGATTCAACTATATATGGCACAGCATAGCTACGCGGATTTGCAATATTGATAATACTGTTCAGGTACATGTTACTGTTCAATATATTACGGACGATATCATAAAAATCATCCACATCTATCAGATTTCGTGTAGCACTGGCCCAAACCTTGAAAGGAATATTATGCTTTATACTATTTAGAAAGAAGGTAAATATATTACTGGGATTGCCGGAAGGGCCTACCAAATTGGCAGTTCTGAATATATAATAGTCTATACCGCTGGTAATAATATGATTCTCCAGGGCTTGTTTATGTTGCACATAAATGCTTTTGTTTTCAGAAGGATCATATATACTACAGGTACTGAAGTACACAATTATTTTACCCGGATTAGACACGATAGCCTGTTCCAGCAATTGTTTCTCGCGGTTATATGCTTCTACATCTGTCGTTTTAGAATTGGATACACCAGAGGCAAATATCAGGAAACGATCATCGTTTGCATATTCTTTAAAACGCCTGGCTACCATGCCATTACCAATCACCATACAGTAGTACTATTGCTGGCAGCAAAGTAAACAAAATATCAGATTGCTTTACGGCAAGTATATACCTAATGGGTCTTGAGATACTCAATTAATGGAAGTGTATTAGTTTCAAAGCTATGGAAAATGGCTGCCTTGATGCTATTAGCAGACATATTGGCATAGTCGGCCATTATGGTATCTACAGCTTTTTTTATTGTTTCAAGCTTGTAATCAGTTATCATCTGGCCTGCATTGAAATCGTTTATGGACTTAAGGCCTGGTGTTTTACAGGCAATGGTAGGCACCCCTGCAGCATAGTACATAAACAGTCGGCCTGCAGGTGCCAGATAATAGTTTATATTATTCTTTATTACATCCCATTCGTAGAAGCAAAAGCCAATGAGATGTTTAGATATAAAGTGAATGAATGCATCATTATCCAGATACTCCGTATTAATAATAAGCCGGTCCTTATTTATCAGGTCTGCATACTTCTCTCTTATTACTGCTTCATAGCCCGATACAAAAGACCCTTTTAAAGTGAGTGTATATTCAGGATAAGCCTTTATAAACTCAATAACATGGTAGGTGCCAAATGCCTGACTGATCGTGCCGGCCCATATAAGACCTTTACGTTCATTAATGGGATAGGTATCATACTCTTTATATGCAGGTGCGTTAGGGATGATAAACTTTTTATACTGCCGGCTACCAAAATTGTATTCATATCGTTCTTCAGAAGGTACGATAACCGTTTTTATTTTATCCGGGTCTATTTTTTTCTTATACTTATCATTAAGGTATATTTCAAGCGACTGCAAATGAACAGCTCCAAATATTTGCTGGGCCGTGTAAAGTGCTATATAATCTACTGCAATGACTTCATCGGGCTGTACTGAAAGGTTGCGAAGATGCTTTTTACCTAGCCATACTTTATATGCCTTAAACAGATCGTTCTGATATTCATAATTCTTGTTGAACAAGCGCACTACAGGTACTATAAACTTATTCATGATTATATTGATCATGAATAAGAATTTTTTAATGAGCTTTAGTGGCTTTATATAGGTAAGGTTGATGCTTGCTTTTACAGGTACAAAATTGTTGAAGTACTGATAGGATATAATATGTGTATCAAAATGCTTGGCTAGCTCATCATACAGGTTTAGTATAGATGGCTGGTAACCCAGAAAACTATCGGTAGAAAATATCAGTATTCTTTTGCGCGACATTATACTTTGTGTATTACTTTTTCATCGCAGAATATTGTATTAGCATAAGTATCTGCGTATATAAAATATCCCCGATCGAGTAAATAAGCTATCAGCGACTTCTTTTTTTCTGCAATACTTGTTTTGCTATAGGTTACCGTTTCAACACATAGAACCAAGGGCTTATGTGCCTGGAAGTCTATTGACCTTATTATCTGCTCGTCGAGCCCCTCCACATCTATCGTTACAATAGTAGGTGCCTGGTTGAAATGAGTGGTAATTATCTCATTCACATTCTTCAAAGGTACCTGCACTGTTTTCTTAAATGGGATTCCCTGCATTTTCCTTAGCTCTGCCTCTTCTTTTGAAAAGGTGTTGAGTGCGTTATACTGTTCTTCAAACATATAATATGTTGCAGCACTGGTATTATCAAGGCCGATGCCGATATTAAGACAAGTATCTTTAGGGCGCAGCTTATTAATCCTGCTTACCAAGGCTTGATTAGGCTCTATTAATACACCTGAAAAACCACGTAAATAGAAACTATAGGTATTGCTGCCCAATACAGGATCGTTAGCACCAATGTCCAGGTAAGATATATCTGATATATTTAATCTATCTAGTAAACTGAGAATAATAATATCTTCTCCGTATTGCGAAAAAGAGGCATGCCCTTTTCCCAGCAATATTTGCTTACAGGATTTTAGCTTACGTAGTATTCTGTCTGCGGTACTCATTGCAAGTGCTTGTAAACTTATAGAATAATTCGGCAGAACGGTGAACTGTTAAAAAAATAAATCTGTTTTATGTAAATCAACACACTCAATATACCTTCGCTACCTGATGGGTATCGTTTTTCGTCAATCTATAAAGACAACAATTGTAACTTTTGGCGGTGCATTGCTCGGCGCTGTTTTATTATACATCTCTACCCAACTACTTACTCAGCAGCAATTTGGCTTTTCCCGAAATCTTTTAGCGCAAGCGGTGATAGGCTCCCAAATTGTATTATTAGGCATCCACTCCACCCTATATGTTTTCATATCTAAATATGGCATTGGAGATGCGCGCAGAAAAGCGTTGATTACCCTAAGTGTATTAGTACCTGTTATTACAACTATACTGCTATCTGTCCTGTACTTCTCTTTTAAGACGTATATCGTCAATCTATACCAGGCACAAGATATTGCATTTGTTAGCCGGTATTTTATCTGGTTGCCTGTTTATGTATTGCTTTGGGGCCTGCTCACACTATTTGAGCAATATTTAAGTTCGCAAATGCGGATAGCAGCTTCAACATTTATACGTGAAATATTATTAAGGATTTTCAACATCCTGATAGTACTGTTATACGGGTATGGCTATATCGGGTTCGATAATTTCATGGCTTATAGTGTACTGATACACCTGTTACCTATTGCTATCCTTTGGTTTCTTGCAACGAAAACATCTGGTTTTGGTCTGTCCTTTCAATGGAGCAGTTTTTCAAAAGAGGATCGTAAGGAAATATTCGATTTTGCTATATATCATGTGCTTCTGCATATTTCTATAGCTTTCCTCGTAAATATTGATATGTTAATGCTGGGCATTTTAGACAAAAATGGCCTGAAGGCGGCAGGTGTTTATAATATCGCCATGTATATCATCTCCATCTTTCAGATACCCTATCGTTCTATGGTTTCTTCAGCCATGCCTATGATAATTAAAGAATATGAAGCAGAGAACAATCAGGAAGTAAATAACCTGTTCAGGAGAACAGCCATCAATGCTATGATAGTGGTAGTGGCAATGGCGGTAATTATACTTGCCAATATGCGTAATGCTGCTATGATATTGAAGCCAGAATATAACGGCATTCTGCTGATAGTACCCATCCTTGTATTAGGCCGCACCATGGATATGATAGCTGGACCTAATACTGAAATATTAGGCATATCAAAATATTATAGGTTTACTTTTTATCTGACCATGCTGCTATTATTAGTTATAACATTTTTAAATTATATGCTAATACCCAGATATGGCATTGTAGGTGCTGCATGGGCCAATACTATAGGGCTAGTTGCATTTAATATTGCCAAGATGATCTTCCTTTGGAAAAAAATGCACCTGCAGCCTTTTTATAAAAACAGTCTATTAATATTATTAGCCGGCATGCCAGCTATTGCCTGCGGCTATTACCTGCCATATATCATAAACCCCATTTTCGACACTTTCATTCGCAGTGGCGTAATAGTAGTTGTTTATGGTGCGGTTATCTTATACTTGAAGCCATCTGAAGATATCAGGAAATATATAAACAGTGTAAAGAAAAGTAAACGGCTGTTCTAGATTTTCAATGCCTATAAATACCCGTTTATACTATCTCTTTTTGGCATGTCATAAAAATGACATAATTTAAATTTTACGTAAGTGCTATGCTATATAAGCAGGTATATATTTACTTTTATAGCCTGCTCTGTTTTGATTATCCCATTTTGTTCCAACTATTTAAATAGATGACCGACTCATCTATAACATAGTGATGTATTATCTATGAAAAAAGATTTTTTTTTAGGCAGGCTATGCCTGATGCTTTGCTTATTAACCCTTCAATTAAATAAGGCATATGCTACGCATATTTATGGTGCAGACCTATTTTATACGCATTCCAGCGGCAATACTTATAATATATCTCTTGTAATATATGGCGATTGTGGAGGTGCGGCACTTTCTAACCTATATGGTGCGTCTCCTACTGTTGATATTTATAACGGCAGCACTTATGTTACCAGCATATCCCTTACCCAACAAGGTGCATCCGTTGGGGTAGAGGTAACACCGGTTTGCCCTTCCCAGCTTAGTAATACTAACTGTGTAAGTACTTCCGGTACGGTGCCGGGTGTAAAAAAGTTTACATATGTAGGGAGTTATACATTGTCTACCACATCATCAAATTGGCGCTTCAGGTTTGATGGTGTTATAGGAAGTGGTGGTGGCGCAGGGCGAAGCACTTCAATAACCAATATTGTATCGGGAACCTCCGGCACAATTATGGCCTTGGAGGCTACCTTGAATAACAACACAGCCAATAATTCTTCTCCTCTATACACTACCATACCTACGCCTTTCTTTTGTGCAGGTATAGGGGCTAACTACAATCCCGGCACGGTAGACCCTAATGGCGATAGCCTGAGCTACAGCCTTGTGCCCGGTCTTTTAGGAGGCAGCGGAGGTACTGTTACTTACCTTACGGGCTACAGTGCCACTGCTCCATTGTCTTGCAGCACCGGAACTTTCAGTTTTAGTGCTACCACAGGGCAACTAAGTTTTACACCCAATATTGTTCAGCGTTCTTTGGTAGTAAATAAGATAGAAGAATACCGCGGGGGAGTGCTGGTTGGAACCAGTATGCGAGAAATGACTTTCGTGGTGCTAAGTTCCTGTAGCGGCAACCCACCTACAGGGGCTATGAGTTCTGCTTCTGCAGGCACCCTCAATTCTGCAGGTACTATATTGAATGTGTGTAAATCAAGCGGCACACTTACTTTTAGCCTGAACCCTACTGACCCAGAAGGAGATACCATTAATATGCAATGGTCGGGGATACCAGCCGGTGCCACTTTTAGTGTAAGTAACAATAATACCACAGCGCCTACCGGTTCATTTTCATGGAACTTAAGCACAGTAGCGCCCGGTTCATATAACTTCTTTATTACTTATACAGATAACGGATGCCCTTTGTCAAGCAGGCAAACTTTAGTTTATACCATTGTAGTATTACCGGAACCTACACTTGTATTTTCTCTTGTTTACCCCGCTACCTGTACCAAAAAAGCCGTGTTTGATGTGACACCCGGAGTGTCACCTTCACCCTGGGCCATTACCATACTGCAAGGGGCAACCACTATCCATAGCTTTACAGGGCTGACCGGTACGCAACGCGATAGCTTATCTCCCGGCACCTATACATTCAGAACACGTAATAGCAATACCTGCTTTAAAGATACCAGCATCGTCATTGCACCACCCCCGGTCATTGTGCCGGTCGTATCCCTGGCACATCCTTCATGCCACGGCAGCACCAATGGCAGTATTACTATTACCGGCACGGGTGGCAAAACGCCTTTCACCTATGCTATAGGCAGCGGCGCATATAGTGCTACCAATACTTTTACAGGGTTGGCTGCAGGCACATACACATTGCATATACTGGACAGCAACGATTGCCTGAAAGATACTACCGTAACATTGATGGATCCTCCGGATATCGTTATAAATGTAGCTTCTGCCAAACCCAAGTGTAATTATTATAATAGCGGACTTATAACTTTCACGGCTTCCAATGGTGTATCGCCATACCAGTATGTACTGGGTTCCGGCAGCTTCAGCAGTGCCAACAGTTTTGCAGGGTTATTTTCAGGCACTTATGTATTGCATGTAAAAGATGGGAATAACTGTACAAAGGATTCCACTTTTATCCTGCGCGATTCTATTGTAGTACATGCTACTGCATCGGTTACGAATGTGCTATGTAATGGTGCCAATACTGGTGCTATTACTATTACCGGTAATGGTGGTAATTCTCCCTATATGTATAAAATAGGTAGTGGTACGCTTACAAGCACCAACACTTTTACCAGTTTGCTTGCCGGCACTTACAATGTACATGTGCAGGATGTAGATAGCTGCTACCTGGATACACCCATAGCTATCATTCAACCTGTTCCTATAACTATCAACCCGGCTATTACAAATGTTAGTTGTTATGGTCTTTCTAACGGCAGCGTAACAGTGGGGTCTGCGGGTGGCACAGGAACTCATACCTATGCCATTGGCACAGGAACTTACAGCAGCAGCAATACTTTTAACGGCCTTGCAGTTGGTAACTATACATTACATGTAAAAGATGCAAATAATTGTATAAAAGATACTACCATAACCATAACACAGCCTCCTGTTCTGGCTATTACCAACGTCAACCTTGTACAGCCCATATGTAATGGTTCGTCCACCGGCTTTATTATTGTGGGCGCCACGGGTGGTACCACACCTTATTCTTATGCTTTGGATGCCAATCCATTTGGCACATCTTCATCGTTTGGCAACGTTGCGGCAGGCACCTACGTAGTGCATCTGAAAGATGCTAACAACTGTACGCGCGATACAACAGTTACATTAGGCCAGCCAACACCTATTGTTCCATTTATACAGATAAAAAAATCTACCTGTACACCGCTAAATAATGGCCGCGTAGATATAAATGCTGCCGGCGGTGTTCCCGGCTATACTTATGCTATGGGCACGGGCGCATTCAGTACTGTTAATACATTTACAGGGCTTGCTGCCGGCAGTTATTTGTTACGCATAAAGGATAATAAAACCTGCGTGAAGGATACGCTTATCAATATAGTGGATTCACTTACGGTGACGGCGACATATGCCATTTCAAACGTGAAGTGCTTTACAGAGTCGAGCGGCTCTGTAACGGTAACAACACTTACAGGCATCAGCCCGTTCACTTATGCTGCAAACAGCAATGCCTATGGCAGTAGTAATGTTTTAGGCAACCTGGCGGCAGGTAATCATATGATTAAAATAAAGGATGCCCTGGGATGTACTAAAGACACAACATTGCCTGTTACTGAACCTACATTGCTGGTACCGTTTGTAACATCCACACATGTTACCTGTTTTGGCACGGCTACAGGTTCTGTAACTATCAGCGGCAGCGGGGGTACCACACCATATGCTTTTGCAAAAGGCACAGGCAGTTATGTTTCAAGTGGTAATTTTACAGGCCTTACAGCCGGTACATATGTATTTCATATAAAAGATGCTAACAATTGTACGCGCGATACAACTATTACTATAACCGAACCTACCAAGCTTCGTATTGATACCCTGCTGGTAAAAAATGCTACTTGCTATGGCGATAAAGACGGAAGTGTAACCATCATCGGTTCAGGCGGCACTCCTGCCTATACTTACTCCAATAACGGTACTTTATTTACTACAAATAACTTAATTAGCAACCTAGCCACCGGCCCATACATTATTACACTAAAAGATAACAATGGCTGCCGGGTAGATACAATGATCACTATCAAACAGCCTGACAGACTGGGCATTGATAGCGTTCATATCATATCTCCAACTTGTGAAGGCTTTACAGATGCCACAGTAACAATCTTTGGCAAGGGAGGTACTGTGCCGTACCAATATGCGGTGGGTAATAATGCTTTTACACCTGATAACACTTTTAATGGGTTGTCTGAAGGTAGCCATACCTTCTCTGTTATTGATGCTAACAATTGCCGCTTTGATACGGTTATCACTTTAATAGGCTATCCGCATATCGAATTTGCAGAGCTGAACATAAATCCGGTTAAATGTTATGGTTTTACAGATGGTCAAATATCTGTAAAGGCTATGGGGGGTAATATTCCCTACCGTTTTAAGCTGGGTACTGCATCGGCGGTTCCCGAAAGTGTATTCAGCAACTTGCCGGCAGGCACTTATCTCATAACAATAATAGATAACAAAGGCTGCGAGAAAGACACGGCGATAAATATTACCAGCCCCGAAAAATTGAAAATTGAGATGACAGCCGTACCTAATGATTGTGAGGGGTATGATAACGAGGGTGTAGTGCATGCAGAAGTAACCGGCGGTACGATGCCATATTATTACAAGTGGAGCGATCCCAAAGAAAGCAATTCTGAAGACCTGAAAGGCGCGCAAAACGGCAAGTATATGGTTTGGGTTACGGATGTGAATTCATGTAAGGATTCGGCTGTCTCTGAAGTTTTATATGATGATTGCTGCAAAATATTCATACCGGATGCCTTTACACCTAACGGCGATGGCAAGAACGATTATGCCAAAGTTTTGTTCAAAGGCGACTTTAAACTGGAACGCTTTGCCATATACAACCGCTTTGGCCAGCAGGTTTTTGAAACCAACGACCCTTCACAAGGCTGGAATGGTATCTTTAAAGGGGTGCCCCAGGACTTGGGTGTTTATAATTACTATGCAAAAGGTATATGCGGTAATAGCAGTGGCCGGGCCGTGGAATACAAAGGAACGATTACACTTATTAAATAGCTTGAAATATAATATCTGGATATAAAGAACAATATTTTTATATACGGGTGCTGTAAATAGATCCTAAAACCTTATTTTTGCCCCCTTTCAAAGAATAGTATGGAATACAGAGAAATTGTTGCAGTTACCGGCTTAAGTGGTCTTTACCAATTAATGGCTACAAAAAGTGATGGTGCTATCGTAAAGAACCTGGCCGATAAAACCACCAAATTCATATCAGCAAGGTTGCACAATGTAACCCCGCTGGAAAGTATTGAGGTATATACTACCGGTGATAACGTAAGATTGCACAATGTGTTTGAAAAAATGAAAGACACAGCTGCAACTACACCAATCATAGACCATAAAAAGGCGGATAACAACGCTATTAAAGCATACTTCAAAAGCATATTCCCTGAATTTGACGAGGAAAGGGTATATGTAAGTGATATGAAGAAAATGCTGAAATGGTATGATATACTTAATGCTAATAACCTGCTGAACTTTGAAGCACTGAATGCAGCAGCACCTGCTGAGGAAGCGGTTGAAACTGTATCTGCTGAAGAAGAAGCACCTGCTAAAAAGGCTACCAAGAAAGCTGTAACTACCGAGGCTACTGAAGGTGAAGAAAAGCCTGCTAAAAAGGCGCGCGCTAAAAAAGCCGTGGCTGAAACTGCCGAAGGTGAAGCTGCGCCTGCTAAGAAAACAGCACGCAAAAAGAAAACTGAAGAATAGTTCTTACCTCTGTTATAAAAGAAACAGCCCTGCAATGCAGGGCTGTTTCTTTTATTTAATAGTAATTTTTTACTCCTCCCATCTCTTAACTACCAACGAAGAATTGGTACCACCGAAGCCAAATGAATTGGACAGGAACAGGTTGAAATCTTTTTTCAGTGTTTCCGGTATTATATTGATCTTGGCACTGTGTTCATCCGGGTTCTCGAAGTTAATATTCGGGGCAATGAAGCCGTTTTGCATCATCAGCATGCTATAAACGATCTCGCTGGCACCTGCCATCCAACACTCGTGGCCGGTCATGCTCTTGGTACTGCTTACCGGCACTTTGCCGCCAAACACTTCGTATATCGCTTCGGCCTCGCTGCCATCGCCAGCAGGCGTGCTGGTAGCATGCGCATTAATATACTGTATGTCAGCAGCAGTAAAGCCGCTATCCTTCAATGCACGGGATATAGATCGCACCTGCCCTTCTGTGCTTGGATTGCTTATGTGCTGGCCATTTGATGAGAAGCCATAACCCAACACTTCTGCCAGTATAGTGGCACCACGTTCCTGCGCACTTTCCAGGCTTTCCAGTATCACCGTTGCGGCACCGCCACCAGGCACCAGGCCATCCCTGTCGCGGTCGAAGGGACGCGATGCCTTTGCCGGTTCATCTTCACGAATGCTGAACGTTCCCAATGCATCGAAGTTTGGCATAGAGTATATATTCACTTCCTGCGCACCACCGCATATCACACGGTCTTGCAGGCCTTGTTTAATAAAAAGATAGCCTAAGCCAATAGAATGCGAACCACTGGCACAGGCGGCGCTGATAGAGAAATTGATACCCCGCAGCTTGAAGATAGTAGCAAGGTTCATTGTCACGGTACTATTCAGCACCTGGAATACGGAGCCGGAACCTACCAACATTGTGTCTTTCTTTTCACGCACCAGGTCTATACCTTCTATTACCGGCTGGGCACAGCTATCGTTGCCGTATACTATGCCCGTTTCGTATTGTTCAAAATATTCGGTTGTCATACCTGCCTGTGCCATAGCTTCCGTAGTAGCCATATAGGCAAACTCTGCATGCTCCGGCATCATGATGCGCGAACGGCGGTCGAGCAGGCCTTTCAGTTGCGGGCGCCCTACAAAACCGGTAAGGCCACTGCGATAGCCCAGTTCTTTGCGTGCCGGGTCGAGTATAATGCCCGACTTACCTTCAAACAAAGACTTGGCTACTTCTTCCTTGCTTTTGCCCAATGAAGAATAGATACCTAAACCTGTAATAACAACACGACTCATCTTGCTCTAATGTTTTATGTATACAGTGCCCCGTTTATAGAAATCACTTGTCCGCTAATATATCCTGCATTTTTCGATACCAGGAAACCCACCAGGTCGGCTACTTCTTCAGCCGTACCAAAGCGTTTCATAGGTATCAGGTTCACCAGTTCTTTTTCGTTCAGCTCCTCGGTCATATCTGTTTTGATGAAACCGGGTGCTATGGCATTCACTGTGATGTTACGCTTTGCTATTTCCTGTGCCAATGCTTTAGTAGCACCTATCATGCCCGCCTTTGCAGCACTATAGTTTACCTGGCCTGGCATACCCTTTATACCACTCAGTGATACCATATTGATGATGCGGCCATAGCGGTTCATCAGCATCGGGTTCAGTACAGTTTTGGTCACATTATACATGCCACGCAGGCTGGTATCCAGCACATCATCCCATTGTTCATCGGTCATGCTCATCAGCAATGTATCCTGCCTGATGCCGGCATTGTTTACCAGCACTTCTATAATGCTTTCTTTGTTGGCTTCCATCCATCCACCCAATACTTCCTGCACATTTTCTTTGTTGGCTACATCAAAGTTCATCACCTGTGCATCTACACCTTTCTCTTTCACCATCGCTGCCGTTTCTTCAGCAGCAGCCTTATTGCCTTTATAGTTTACAATAACATTATAGCCCAGTTCTGCCAGCTTTAGGCAGGTAGCGCGGCCTATACCGCGAGAGCCTCCTGTTACCAATGCATATTTCATATCAAAAAAATAAAAAATAAAAAAACGATTGTAACCCTATATCTTATTCTTAAACTGTGCAATGATGTCCGTTTCTGCCATCCATTCTTTCACTTGCTGCAGGTTGCTTGAAGCAGAAAAATCTTCTTTGAAAAACGGGAACAGTTTGCGCACGCCATTGTACATCCATTTGGTAGATGGTGCCAATTTATTGCTGAAACCACGCAGGTCTATTGCCTGTACCAATGCTACGGCCTCTACTGCCAGCACTTCGTAAGCGTTATCTATCACGCGGCTGCACATCATGGCAGCATTGCAACCCATACTTACAATATCCTGGTTGTCGTTATTGTTAGGTATGCTGTGGATATACATCGGGTTGCTGAGCGTTTGGTTTTCTGCAACGGTAGATGTAGCCGGGTACTGCATTCCCTGTATACCAAAGTTTAATCCTAATTTACCGGCATTGGCAAATGGCGGCAGTTTTTGGTTCAGGTGCGGGTTCAGCAGGAAGTTCAGTTGGCGCTCTGCCAGCATCGATAGCTTAGTGACGGCTATCTTCAGCTTATCCATTTCCAGTGCTATATAATCTCCGTGAAAGTTGCCTCCGTGGAAGATGTTTTTATTCTTGCGGTCTACTACCGGGTTGTCGTTTACAGAATTCAGTTCGTTAATGATAACCTGCTCTGTATTCAGCACTGTATCAAACACTGGCCCCAGTATCTGCGGTACGCAGCGTAGTGAATAGTATTCCTGTACTTTATCTTCTATCACATCTTCCGTCACCTTCTTATCATACAAGTGTTCGTGACGCTTGCGCAACAGTTTACTATCGTTGCCAAGTGTGCGCATCCATTCGGCCACGGCACGTTGTCCACGATGCTGCTTTACATTATTCAGTTCAGCAGAAAAATGGTCATCATATGCCTCCATCATTTCGTTCACCATCAGCGACATCAGCATACTCCACCTTACCAGCCTGTGTGCCATGATCACATTCACACCGCCTATACCTGTCATGGCCGATGTGCCATTCAGCATACCTAAGCCTTCTCGGATGTAAATATCCATTGGTTTCAGGCCCAGCTTCTTAAACACTTCTTTAGCCGGCGTTACTTTTCCTTTAAACCAGAAGTTGCCTTCACCTATCAGGCCCAGTGCCAGGTGTGCCAATTGCACGAGGTCTCCGCTTGCACCTACGCCACCATGCGCATATACACAAGGGTAAGCTTCATTGTTCAGCAGGTCAGTCATCAGTTGAACCGTATCCGGATGGATACCTGAATAACCCAATAACATGGTGTTCAGCCTGGCCAGCAACATAGCCCTGCTATGCTTGGGCGATAGCAATTGTCCCATACCCGAGCTATGACTGCGGATGAGGTTGTATTGTAGTTGCTTACGGTCATCATCATTTATACGGTATTGCGCCATAGGGCCAAAACCGGTGTTAATGCCATATATCAGTTTATCCTTCGAAAAAGAACGAAGAAAATCGTAGCTGCGTGTTACATCCTTTATAGCAGGCGCTGAAATGGTCACCTCCTTTTCCTGGAGCACTATTTGTTCAAAAACCGCAAGGTCGAGGGGCTTGCCACCAAGGGAAATCATATTCAATAAGGATAATTAGTAAAGTGTGCAAAAATATAAAAAGAAAAGGTCGCAACTACTATTCTGCAACCTTTCATATTAAAAATACCGTGGAGTACTTACTTTTTACTGATTAGTGCAGTAAACGGATTGCGTAATTTATCGTAACCCACAAGGTCTACTTTTATACTACCTACCAATATAGGACTATCTACCCGTACCGGGATACGGTTGGCATCATCGCTCACCCATACCATCATCTTTTCACCACCTTTGAATATAGTGCCCTCAATCAGCAACGGGCTGATCTTGATAGCATTGAAAGTGCCATATTTTGTAGTGACTCTTTCTTTACCTATATACCGTATATATAAATTGTATACCTGGTCGTCCAGAAACATACTGAAAGGTATCTTATCTCCGGGTTTGTATTTGCTATAATCGATATTTCGGGCATAATAGATGGCAGATAGTACGTCCTGTATGCATTTAGGTACTTTATACACCCCTTTAGTAGATATAGCCTGCCCTATATTTTGATTAAAGGTTACATTGTTATAAATCTTAAACCCACCTTCATCCACATTCCTTATAAATTTTGCCGGCAACATTGTTTCCACATCAATATAGGTTTCATACTTATCCCGTACTTTATAAAACCATTCATAAGATTTCATGGTTTTACCATCACCCACTACATGGTAAACTTTTCTGCCATTCAAATCTTCGAGAGTAGTATTAAATGTGGCATAACCCGCGCCTACCCATATGGCTCCCATGTTATAGTATACCTTAAAAACCAGCCGTTCTCCTTCTTTAAAGCTTGTATTCTTTATACCGCAAAAATCATTTTGGGCATATGAAGCAATACTGATGAGCAACAGGGCAACGATCGCTATTATCCTACCTCTATTCAACATATTCAAATATCATGCTTTTGAATCATAATAAATATAAAGAAACATTAACGCAGCAGCCTCATACGAAATAGTAAAATGCTGCCAACAACTGCAGGAATTATCAAGTTGATACACCACACACCTACAGTGGCGCCCAATATGCCTACTGTGTTATCTGAAAAATGATGGAACAGGTAAAGCCCTACCTGACCGCGCTCTCCAAGTTCTACCAGTGTTACAGATGGTATCACTGATATAACCCAGAAAAACAGGGCTGCCATCATAAATCCTTCTGCCAGTGGCATATATACATGCATCCATCGTAGCAAAATCAAATACTGTGCCGTATAAATAGCGAACCGGAACAGCGATATTAAAAGTATTGTTAACTGTTGCTTAGTGGTAAATCGTTTCAACAACTTGCCATATACATTATACTTCCGCAGCCATTTCACCCGTTCTATCAGGGGCATCCACGTATCAAAGCGCCAGTAAACCAAGCCAATGATAACAGTGCATAGGGCGCAAGCCACCAAAACTATGGTTTGTATTGTGCCTGGGAAAGCAATGTTATAATATACCAATCCAATAAGGCCGTATACGAATAATGTAAGCATTTGCGCTACTGCACCCAATACAGCAACACCTATAAGGCGAAGTGTGTTTTTTCTTTTCAGGTATAGCAACCTGCCGGGATATTCACCTATACGGTTGGGCGTGATGATGGAAAATGCTATGCCTGCCAGCAGGCTGGTAAGTGCCTGCTTATATGCAATCGGTTGTGCCGACTTTGTCAGCAACTGCCATTTCTTAGCCTCCAGGGCCAGGTTCAACGGCATCAATATTATTGTAAGATATAACAGGTAATTAGGTCCGGTATTCCAGATTGCATTGCTATCAATACGCTGCAATTGCTTTTGTACCTGCAAGTATATTCCCCATAATAGCAAAATGGAAATAATGCCGCCCAGCACATAGTTGAG
The DNA here is from genome assembly GCA_036406055.1 of Flavipsychrobacter sp. GTDB lineage: Bacteria > Bacteroidota > Bacteroidia > Chitinophagales > Chitinophagaceae > Polluticoccus. The sequence goes on from DASWWE010000176.1 coordinate 37,914, forward strand.
CCATATTTTGGTATTTTTGTTCAAATCATTCCGTCCTTTGTCGCAAGATTCCCATATTATCCTTGGTATAGATCCCGGTACGCTTGTTATGGGCTATGGCCTCATTGCTATCAACAAAAATAAGGTTTCGCTGGTGGAAATGGGGGTATTGCAACTGGCAAAAAATAAGGATCACGCAGAAAGACTAGCGTTGATCTACAAAAAGATGGAAACACTTATTTCTATTCACAGCCCCGTAGCTGTAGCTATCGAAGCTCCTTTCTTTGGCAAGAATGTACAAAGTATGCTAAAACTGGGACGTGCGCAGGGCGTAGCTATCGCAGCTGCTATGCGTTATGGCCTGCAGGCCGAAGAATATGCCCCGCGTAAAATAAAACAATCGATAACAGGCCGAGGCAATGCCACTAAAGAGCAAGTATGGGAAATGCTGCAACACACCTTAGCTTTCCAGGAAGACGTAAAATTCATGGATGCTACCGATGCGGTGGCTGTTGCTTTATGCCATCATTATCAAAGCCGCATACCGGGTGCAGAACCATCTGGTAAAAAAATAGCGCTGCCTAAGAAAGCTAAAACAAGCAGTTGGGCTTCTTTCATACAGGAAAACCCCAACAGGATAAAGCTTAAATAAAAAGTGGCTGAAAATACATTCAGCCACCTCATTTGTATTATTATAACACACGATCTATTTTTCTTTTATAAATGTGCGTACCGCAGTACCGTAGCCCGGTGCATCCAGCGCGTACATGATGGTAATGCTTGTATCAGGAATTATTTCCAACGATTCATCGGATGTACCTATTACAACGCCTAGGCTTTCTGAATATTGCGGGCCGGCAGCGATTGTAGTTTCATTTATCACTGTAAAATACAATGCATCGGAAAGGCCGGCACCGCCCATGTCTTTGTTTACATACAGACCGCGGGCCAACCGCTCTATTTCAACAACATTTGGCGTACCTGCACGGCTATACAAGCCTGATAGGTCTTCCGTATCATCGTAATTAGTAACCGCTACATAACGGGCAGCGCCTACGGTATATCCATTCTTAGTTTTAGTTTGATACAGCATATAATACATACCGGGCGTATTTACGTCTACAGTGTTTTCAACGGCTTTAACATTGGCATCTCCCTGCAGGGGTGCATCATTTACCACTGTAGCACCCTCATCTGCAGGCATTGGGTCGCCTACGCGTATGCTTATAAATTTCTCACCGGCTACCTGCATGGTTGGTACAACTACAACTTTAGATACGTCGTCTTTCCTTTTACGACAGGCTGTTGCTATCGCTATTATCATTATGCTTATTAAGAGTAATTTTCTCATAGTTGTAATTTTTTTTAGTTCGCGTCCCACCATACTTTTTCTGTCATAGGTTTTTGACCCGGAAAATTCAGATTCCTGGTTACTTCCGCTTCTGGATATGGTAACCTTTGCGGAAATTGGCTACCTATTCTTGAATTTCTTGAAAGCGTGAAGAAATCAGGATAACCAGTGCGTCGCCATTCTGTCCATGCTTCTATATTCTGGTTACAGAAACTTACTGTCGATATTATTTTAATGCAAAATTTTTATTGAAAATCAATTATTTACAAAGGGGTGCTAAAAAAACTTAATGAATTTCTTGGTGGGGAAAAATAGTGCCTGTACCTTTGCCATCCCAAAATTTACCGTTTCCCCATGTTTTTTGCGCATTGGGAAACAACTAAACAAAGAGAACATGTCAACAGGAATGAGACACCTTAGTTTTAAAACACAGTCGGCCAACGAGAAAATCGTAAAGCGCGACTGGTATGTAGTAGATGCTACAAACAAAACGCTGGGCCGCATGACAACAAAGATTGCCAGCGTACTGCGTGGTAAAAACAAAGCATATTACACACCCCACTTTGATTGTGGTGATTATGTAATAGTTGTGAACAGTGGTAAAGCTATCCTTACCGGCAACAAGCTGGAAGATAAAGAATACCAAACGTACTCTGGTTATCCGGGTGGCCAAAAGATAGCTACGGCTAAAATAATGCAATCTACAAGGCCTAATGTCATGATAGAGCGCGCTGTAAAAGGTATGCTGCCTAAAAACCGTCTGGGCCGTGCGATGTACAAAAAATTGTTTGTATACGAAGGTGCAGAGCATCCGCACAAAGCACAGCAACCAAAGGAATTAAACCTTAATTCCAAGTAATCAATTTTTTAAAAAGTAAACCATTCTATATAAATGGAAAAACAAAAAAACGCCGTAGGTCGCCGTAAAGAAGCCGTTGCCCGTGTATATATGAGCAAAGGTACCGGCAACATCACGGTTAACGACAAAGATTACAAGGCATATTTTCCCATCATGTACCTGCAAAATCAGGTAGAACTGCCTCTGAAAACTACTGAAACTGCTAGCAGTTTTGATATAGTAGTTACAGTAGCAGGTGGTGGCCCTAAAGGTCAGGCAGAAGCTGTGAAAATGGCTATTGCCCGTGCTTTGTGCGAAGTGAATGCAGATTATCGTCCGGCGCTGAAGAAAGAAGGCCTGATGACACGTGATCCTCGCTCTGTAGAACGTAAGAAATTCGGTAAAGCGAAAGCACGTCGTAGCTTCCAGTTCTCTAAACGTTAATCGCCTGGTTGTATTCTTTATTTTTTTAACCGACAAGAAAAAATTACAATGGAAGAAAATAAAAGCCTGCACCAGCAACTGTTAGAAGCTGGTGTGCACTTCGGCCACCTGAAGAAAAAGTGGAACCCAAAGATGCTTCCTTACATCTTTGCCGAAAAGAACGGTATACACATAATAGACCTGAACAAAACAATTGAAGGTCTTGAAGAGTCTGCTGCTGCACTGAAATCTATCGCTAAAAGCGGTAAGAAAATCATGTTCGTAGCTACTAAAAAACAGGCTAAAGAAATAGTAGCTGAAGCTGCTGCTAAGGTAAATATGCCTTTCGTTACCGAGCGTTGGCTGGGTGGTATGCTTACCAACTTCCAGACTATCCGCAAGAGCGTAAAGAAAATGCAGAGCATTGAAAAAATGCTGCAAGACGGTACAATGGATAGCGTTACTAAAAAAGAGCGCCTGACATTGACACGTAGCAAAGACAAAATGGAAAAAGTACTGGGTGGTATCTCTCAAATGGGCCGTACTCCAGCAGCTTTGTTCATGGTAGATATGAGCCACGAGCACATTGCTTTGGCTGAAGCTAAACGTTTGGGTATTACCACCTTTGCAATGGTGGATACCAATAGTGACCCTACTAAAGTAGATTTCGCTATTCCTTCAAACGACGATGCTACAAAATCAATAGCTATCATCGTTAACTATCTGACTGCTGCTATCATGGAAGGCCTTGAAGAGCGCTCTCAGAATAAAGAAGAAGTGGAAGAAGAAGAGGTTGCAGAAGTAAACACCCGTAATATGGACATCGAAGACGAAGCTGATAAAGGCGAACGTCGTGGTGGTGCTGGCCGTGGCCGTCAAGGTGCCGGCGCAGGTGCTGGCCGCGGACAAGGCGGCGGCAACCGTGGTGGTAGTGGCCGTGGCCCAGGTGGTGGTGGTAGCCGTCCAGGTGGCAATCGCCCGGGTGGCGGTGGTAGCCGTCCAGGTGGTGCCCGTTAATCTGTACGATTAACAGTATAGGTTCGCTTATACTTATATAAATATAACAGATTATTAAAGCCCCATATTTTGGGGCTTTAAGCTTAAAATCCGAATTTTGCACCTTATTTTTTAAAACCTTTCATAAAAACAAAAGATATATAAAATGAGTACTGTAACAATATCTGCAGCAGATGTGAACAAACTGCGCCAGCAAACCGGCGCCGGTATGATGGATTGCCGCAAAGCGCTGGTAGAAAGCGAAGGTGATTTTGAAAAAGCGATAGACTACCTGCGTAAAAAAGGCCAGAAAGTTGCCGCTAACCGCAGCGACCGCGAGGCTAAAGAAGGTGTGGTAATTGCTAAAGCTTCTGCAGATAATTCATATGGTGTAATCGTAAACCTGAGCTCAGAAACAGACTTCGTTTCTAAAAATGCTGAGTTCATCGCTTTTGCACAAAACCTGACTGACATAGCATTGCAAACTAAAGCTGCTACTATTGAAGAGCTGAAAGCTGCTACTATGGAAGGCGCTACAATAGCCGACAAACTGCTGGAAATGGTAGCTAAAATAGGTGAAAAGATAGACGTAGTTCGCTACGAAACTATGACTGCTGCTACAGTTGTTCCTTACATCCACGCAGGTTACCGCATTGGTGTACTGGTAGCACTGAACAAAGCTGCTAACGATAACGTAATAGCTGCGGGTAAAGACGTAGCTATGCAAATTGCAGCGATGAACCCACTGGCTGTTGATGCTGAAAACATATCTGCTGAAATGGTAGAACGTGAAAAAGCCATCGCCCTGGAACAAGTGGCTGCTGAAGGCAAAACAGGCGAAATGGCTGAGAAAATTGCCATGGGTAAACTGAACAAGTTTTTCAAAGAAAACACACTGTTGCCGCAAGCTTTTGTAAAAGATGGTGGTAAGTCAGTAGCAGATTACCTGAAGAGCGTAGAAGCCGACCTTACCGTTGTTAGCTTCAACCGTGTAGCTGTAGGTTAATCTTTAGATACTTTATTATACTAAAGGCTACCAATTGGTAGCCTTTAGTATTTTATAGCCTGCCCCTTCAAGCAATAATAGCTTTAGCACCAGCGTTTTTATCAGTACATTTGAAGGTAGTTGTATCATATATGAATCTTATAAAGACATCACTTGCAACACTGGTATTCGGTACGGTTGCGCTTTCGTCAATAGCACAGGAACGGCCCATAGGATATTGGCGCGCGCATATGCCATACAATTCAGCAGTAAGTATTGCCAGCAACGGCAAGGACATGTTTGTAGCTACACAGAAGGCATTTTACATTTACAATATCGGCACAAAAGAAAGCGAGAGCTTTAGTAAAGTAGAAGGCATGTCTGATGTCGGTATGTCCTGGATTGGTTATGATACCTACACATCTACCACGATTTTAGCCTATGCCAATAGCAATATCGATCTTTACAAGGATGGCAGTTTTTATAACCTACCCGAAATAAAAAACAAAACAGTTTCTGGCAGTAAGAAAATCAACCGTATTTACACTGAAGCCGGCCTGGCATTTTTAAGTACCGACCAGGGTATTGTAGTTATAGATTTAGAAAAAAGAGAGGTGAAAGAAACCTATTCTTTTTACCTAAACAGCCAGGTACTTCCTATCACAGATTTCACCGCTACCGATAATTTTTATTATGCTGCTTCTACAAAAGGGTTTTATAAGGCCAATAAAAATGCTGTAAACCTTCAATCCTTTGCTGCATGGACAAAAATAGATACCAGCAGAAATTTCGTTGGTGCCGCTACCTATAAAGACAAAGTGTTTGTTACCGGTGCTGATAGCCTTTTCGTAGTACAGAATGACACGCTGAAATTCATCTATAGGTCTGATACGAACACACGGCATATAGATGGTGGAGTTGATGGCTTATTTATAACCGAAAACTACAAAAAGACATTTAATGGCATGGTTCGTAAAATGGATGAAAACTTCCAGTTTATCGATTCATTCAAAACACCGGGGCTTTGTACACATGTGCTGCAAACAGACACTAACAATGTATGGTTGGCAGATGAGTTTACCGGTATGAAAATAAGGGAGATGCGCGGAGATCCATATGGTATAGTATTACCTGAAGGCCCCAGCCACTATGCTAATTTTGATATCTATGCCAATAACGGCGAGGTTTGGGTAGCACATGGCGGATATAATGACTTGATGGATATCAGCAACAGCAGTGCAGGATTTTCCACCTTTAAGAATGAAAAGTGGACACAATTCCGCACGTATGAAAGCCCTGTTATTGGCAATGATAAATTTGATTTTATACGAATAATAAAAGGCAATGACGGCAACGTGTATGTAGGCTCTGCACAAGATGGGCTGCTCATCTTAAAACCTGATGGCACTACAGAAAACTACTCCAAAAATTCTTTTATAGACTCATCAGCTATGTCGGGCGCCTGGCATTGGGTAAATGGATTTGCCTTTGATGATGATAACAACCTGTGGATGACTGTACATGGTGGTAAAAGGGAACTGGTAGTACGCACACAAACGGGTTCTTACTACCAGATGGCTGTACCTATACCTCGTGGCCCCATACCCAATGCTGCAGGACAAATCATAATTGACGATAACGGCCAGAAATGGTATACGACTACAGGCTCTACAGGTGGGGTTATAGTATATGATGATAACCATACACCCGAAAATGCTGCTGATGATAAGTACCGTGCATTGTTAGCCGGTAAAGGTCTTGGCGGTTTGCCCGATAATGAAACGTACAGCATAGCTAAGGATAAAAATGGTGCTATATGGATAGGTACCAAAAATGGCATAGGTATTGTAAACTGTCCCGGACAGGTGATGACAGGTGGATGCGAGGCTGAGATACGGGTAGTACAATATGATGATTTTGCGGGTTATCTTTTTGAGAGCCAGCAAGTGAAAGCTATAGCTGTAGATGGTGCTAACCGCAAATGGATAGGTACGAACAATGGTGTATGGCTGGTATCGCCCGAAGGTGATAAAGTAGTGAACCGTTTTACTGCTGCTAATAGCCCACTACCGTCAGACCTTGTGCAAAAGATAGAGATAGACCCGGCAACAGGCGATGTATATATAGGGACGGAAGATGGGCTGGTAAGCTACAGAGGTACTGCCACAGAAGGCGGTAAGGAAAATGTAGAAGTAAAAGCCTTTCCTAATCCTGTGCCATCTGGTTACAGCGGCAATATTGCCATAAAAGGATTGGTAGAAAATGCAGATGTACGCATCACTGATATTTCCGGCCAGTTAGTATATCGAACTAAGGCTTTTGGTGGCCAGGCGGTTTGGAATGGTATAGACTATACAGGCCGCAGGCCGCAGTCGGGGGTTTATATGGTATTTATTACCAACAAAGATGGTTCTCAAACCCACGTTGGTAAGTTAGTGTTTATGGAATAACCATGTTGCAAAACACACAAGGTATTGTCCTGCGGTCGGTAAAGTATGGAGAAACCAGCCTGATAACAAGCGTTTTTACGGAAAAACAGGGGGTACAAAGCTATATGGTGCAGGGGGTGCGTACCAGCAAGGCTAAAACCAACAAGGCTGCACTACTACAACCAGCAACTTTGCTGGATCTTGTTATTTACCAAAAACCGCAAGTAAACCTGCAGCGACTTAAAGAATACCAATACGCGCATATCTACACTACGCTGCAGGAAGATATTGTGAAGAATAGCATAGCCCTTTTTTCGGTTGAGTTACTGCTTCGTTTACTGCCTGAACATGCCCAGCAACCCGAATTATTTCGTTTCTCATTTGAGTATTTCAAGCTGCTTGATAAAATGGAAACCGTAAGTGTGGCCAATTTTCCCATTTACTTCATTATACAATGCGGCCACCTGATGGGATATGAGATAAGAGGTACTTATAGTAGCATTACCCCGTACTTAAGTTTGCAGGATGGTGCTTATACTGAACATCTACCACCTATGGGGCCACACTTGCAGGATGATGAAGCAAAGGCATTAAGTGCATTATTATCTATAGAAAGCCCTGCCGATTTGAAACACATCCATATGAATGCTACTGCACGTTATCATATCATGGATTGGTATCTTGCTTTCTTGCACCAGCATACCCAGCACCTGGGCAGTATCCGTTCACTGGCAGTATTGCAAGCTGTTTTGCACTAATCTTTTCTACCGGCCATGCGTCGGCCTATGCGGCGTATATAGTTTTTGAAAAAAGAAAACTGGCCGAAAGGTATGCTTACTAATAATACGGCGATGGGCCACAATATCGTAACTATCAGTATATATACGATTACCCATATTGCACCTTTCTCTAATGGCAGTAGTGCCATTATCTTACGGCCCACATATCCGCAAAGGCTACCGCCAATGGCAAAAGTGCAAAGTATCAGCAATAACTGAAAACCATTCACTTTCCATTTATTTCGTAGCCTTTCAAACATATAGCTGGCTTTGTAGCGCTGCAAATCTAAGGCTTTATTCTATACGCACAGATTGTATAAGTGCATCTATTTATCCAACTTTGACCCAATATTGCAGTGAGATGAGAAAAGTAGTATTCGTATTAGCGCATTTATTATACCTGTCAGCAGCCGTGGCTCAAAACAGCAATTACCCGCAAGGTTATTTCAGAAATCCATTGGCTATACCTATAATATTAGCAGGTAATTTTGGCGAATGCCGCCCCAACCACTTTCATAGTGGGATGGATATAAAAACACTGGGCAAAGAAAACCAACCGGTGTATGCCGTTGCTGAAGGTTATATATCGCGCATTAAAATGGAACGCGGTGGTTTTGGCCATGCACTGTACATAACGCACCCCAATGGGTATACTACACTATATGCCCACCTCAACGATTTTATGCCCGACGTGCAGGCCTATATGAAGCGCGAACAGTATAAAAAAGAGAGCTGGGAACTGGATATTCCTTTGTCTCCGAATCAATTTCCTGTAAAGAAAGGCACACAAATAGCCTGGAGTGGCAATACAGGTGCATCTACTGCACCACACCTGCACTTTGAGATACGAAATACAGCTACAGAGCATCCGCTCAACCCTATGCTGTTTGGGTTTGAAATAAAAGATGATATAGCACCTATACCTACGCAGATAGCGATATATAACATGGATAAAAGTATCTATGAGCAAACCCCCATAATAGTTGCATTGAAAAAGCGTGCAGGTAACTATGTAGCCGATACAATAAAAACAGCCAACAAAAACATTGGTGTAGCCCTCAATGTGAACGACTATATGAATGGCAGCGACAATACCCTTACTTTCTACACTGCCGGCATCACCATAGATAGTGTGGAACAAGGCCGTATAAGGCTGGATGACATAGGCTATGATGTAACCCGTTACCTGCATGCTTATGTAGACTATAAAACGCGTAAGCGCACAGGGCAGTGGCTGCAATTATTCTTTCAGCTAAAAGGAAACGCATTGAACGACTTGTATGCCTGGAAAGGAGATAAAGGTTTATTGAACATAGCTGATGGCAATGTGCATAAGCTGGATATAGATATGCAGGACGCCAATGGTAATACCAGTAATATAGTTGCTTATATACAGCATAACCAGGGTGCAGATAGTACCGCAGATGTATGCAATAGTTTCAAAGCACTGCAGCCTAATAAATTTGAACATCCAAATGTGAACCTGCAACTGGACGCCAAAGCACTATACGATGACATGTGCTTTCAATTTTCCAGTAAAGCCGATGCAGCCAGTTTATCAGACAGGTTTCAGCTACATCTGCCCTATGTGCCCGTTCATACTTATTTCGACCTACGGATAAAACCCAACAAAGCTATAGGTTTTGCACAGCGCGATAAAGTAGCATTGATATACAGCGATGGGACGGACGAAAGTGGGAAATCTGCTATTTATGAGGGAGGATGGTATAAAGCATCTGTTAGAAATTTTGGAAACTATCGCCTGGTGATGGATACGCAACCACCGGTTATAAAGTCGTTGCAGAAACAGAGCGCTGTTCTTACCAAAGCAAAGCGCATCAGTTTTACAGCAAAGGATGCCATCACATCTGTAAAAAAATTTAGGGTCACTATTAACGGACAGTGGCTGTGTTTTGAGCAGCGTGGCGATGTATTCTTTTATAATTTTGACGAGCATTGTCCGAAAGGTAAAAACACGATGGTAGTAACTGCTACGGATGAAAATGGAAATACACAAACATTGAACTATACTTTTACAAGGTAACATATGGAACTAAAAGCAGGCGATAAGGCCCCCGATTTCAAAACAAAAGACCAAGACGGAAACGTTATTTCGCTGAAAGACTTTAAGGGTAAGAAAGTAGCGCTCTATTTTTATCCGGAAGACGACACACAAGTATGCACAGTGCAGGCTTGCAACCTGCGCGATAACTATAGTGAACTAAAAAAACACGGCATCACCATCTTAGGTGTAAGCCCTAATGATGAGAAGAGCCATAAGAAGTTTGAAACAAAATATGAGCTACCTTTTACGCTGCTGGTGGATGAAGACTTGAAAATAGCGAACAAGTACGGCGTATGGGCAGAGAAGGTGCTGTATGGCAACCGCCATATGGGCATCGTGCGCAGTACGTTTTTGATAGATGAAGAGGGTAAGATACACCACATCATTAAGCGTGCTTTATCCAAAATACATACCGACCAGATATTGAAAGCATGGGGTTTTAAAAAGTAAACTTCACGCTGCCGAAGATGCCAAAGTTTTTAAGCTGCGTTTCGTTAGGCAATGTTCGTGGTGTTACACGCCATACAAAATCAATACGAAAAAGCTTCAATATATTTTCTACACCCGTACCAAGTTCCAGGTACGGGTTTCCTTCTAATGTGCGGAAGGTAAATCCTTTATCCAGGTTCAGTTGCTTATTCGCGTCGCTGAGGCTGCCTATTACTCCCTTCGCAGTCCAGAACTGACGGAATTTTAGCTTCTTAATGAGCGGTATATAATTGAATAAGCCACCGCCTAAAGAGTGTTCAACATTAAAACCGGCATATTGATCGCTGATAAACTCATATTGAGTCATCATATTGAATGCATACTTATTGTAGGCATAAAATTCATTGCCCGGATGCGCCTCTAGCAGTGGATACGGTAGCGTACCAAAATATTTACCGCCAAATACATTTACATATATAGAACCGAAAGGCGCTATGCGTATGTTATCAGATACTGTAAATATCATCTTCTGGTACTCATATCCACCGTTCAACACGCCCTTTAATCCCAAACCATAGCGAAATTCTACTATCGGGTATTTACTACCCAGGCTGGTGCGATAATAATTCCCCTCCAGGAATTTCTCTTTATACGCATAGCGCAGCCTGATATTTACTTCAGTATTAGTAACGATATCAGATGTATGTCCACCTTCATCTTTAAATATGCCAATATCTGGTAGTGGGCTATATGGGTCAAATTCTTTTCTTAAAAAAGTAAGCATATGGCTGAAGCCACTATAATATTCTTTATAATACTCCAGCCTTGCATCTTTAGCAAAAATGAATTTGGGCGGTACTCCTGCTTTACGGATGGCTACACTGAAGATGTTATCGTAGCTCACCTTATCATAATAGTTCACCGTACGGTCAATATCCGCCGTGTAAGATGCAAACACGTAAGAACGTGGTTGCCTGTCCAGCAGCCATAGGCCTGATGCACTGTATTTAAAGCGCTTGTCATTGGTGCCATAAGCCACATAACCGTTCAGATATATGTCTTTAAATAACTTGGGTGTTGTACCCATGGAAAAACGGAAACGGTGGCCTTCTACCTGGTTGTAGGAATAGGCATTCCAATACGGGCCAAATTCAACCGGCCCTGCTTTGATAACACCGGTTACCATCACCTTAGCAAAGTTTCTGAAACGGGTATATTTCGGATCCTGCTCCAGCGTATCAAACATGTCATATATCGACTGTTCGCGGGTATTTAGGTTTTCATGTCGCAAACCCACCCATGTTTCAGGTGCTACTTCACGAGCAGTATCTTCCAATACAACATCAGGTTTCAGCTTATTGCTGTTTACCATCTCTACATTTTTCGCATCGTCTACTACAATGTTTTTGTACGATGTAGTTTTGCGTGCAATAAAGCCCGGTGGCTTTAAAATAGTATTGCCGGGAGGTAAAAATTTAGCAGTAAAATTCTCTTTTACACAAAACCATAAACTATCGCCGATTGGCCCATATTTTTTATAAAACTCTGCCGCCTTCACCCAATTGATATTTGCCTCCTTAGGTATTTCAGCAAATACATACTCCAGTGCGTATACAGAATCTACAATGCGGATGGTACCCGAAAAGCAGTTCTCTCCCTTGCGTAGGGGTTCATAAGTCAGTACTATAATTTTATGACCATATGCCGACTGGGTATCTATTATCTTGTATTTATAGAATGTGGGGCCAGCGTTACTAATAGGGCTTACAAACTTCTTGTCGAAGAGTGCCATGTAGTTATCATAGGGATTGATATCAAGATTCATGGTACCCAGGTAGGTGTTAATGCTCTTGTTATTTACTCCACGTATATGGGTAGCCTTTATCAATTCCTTCGTTTTCTTTGGCCTCCTCTGGAAATAATAATCACTCAAGGCCTCTGTAAGAAAGAAGGGTAGGTATTTGTCGCCATCTTCAGTAGTCGCCATATTGTCGTAGATATAGCTAAGATTGCGCAGGTATGGTACAGGCAGATTTTCAAATTGTTTCTTATCCAGGTTCAGGAGGTCTATCTCTATTTTGTTATAAGCCTCATAGCGATAATTCTCCGTTTTATCCGGATTATTTACCGGCTTATGGGCTATCACTTTTTTCAGTAGCAGTATGGCAGGGTCTTCACCCGCTACCACCACTACTTCATTCAGTTTATTAGCCGTGGTTTCTAGCGTTATGTATAGTTGCGTGTTTCGCTTACTGCTATCCAGCTCCCTATATATGGGTGTATAGCCCAATGCCTGTATAATTAATGTATCTGAAGGAAGAGCATCTACTATCAATTCAAAATTACCATCCAGGTCGGCAGCTGTGCCCGTAGCCTCAGCTCCTTTAAAGGCAATGGTAGCAAATTGGATAGCCTCGCCTGTTTTCTTATCCTTAACGGTACCGCGTATAGCATAGCTGTTTGAGGCAGGGGTGGATTGTAGCAAAGAAGAATCTATGGTAATGGAATCTGTTTGTCCCCATACACCTTGCCAGCACATCAACATGGCAACAACTACGATATAATACTTCCTGCAGAATACCATGTAAATTTTCCCTATTCCATCACACTTTATAAGTTATTGTTTTTTAGTAGTTTTTTAAACCTTTTTTATTTGATACTAATTTCGTGCCTAGGTTTAAAACTTCCGGCAAAAGGTAACAAAAATCCTGCATGCATCCCGCAATCAGTATATTTACAAAGCAGTATGGATCTGGAATTATTTAAAAAAGAAGCAGCCGAAAAACGAGATGAGTTAACAGCCTTCCTGCAAAGGCTGGACGATATTGTGCCGGAAGATATACATACTGTTGTGGATGAGGTAAATAGTACCGTTTGGAAAGATGTAGACTGCACCACATGCGCAAATTGTTGCAAAACTATGACACCTATTTATACCCAGCAGGATGTTACACGCATTGCTACTCACCTGCGTATGTCACCTAAGGCATTTCGTGAAAAATGGCTGGTAAAGGAAGAAGATACCGGCGACTGGGTAAACCGCAATCTGCCTTGCCAGTTTTTAGTAAGTAATATGTGCGCTATATATGAAGTGCGTCCCGCAGATTGTGCTGAATTTCCGCATCACGACAAAAAACCTTTTGACTTGTATAACGATACCTATATACAAAATGTATATCGGTGTCCTGCCACCTTCTTGATGGTGAGCCGACTGAAGGAGCTTGTAGAAGCTGAATATGAATGGTAAGACAATATATCCATCCAAATACAGCATTAATTATCACTGCATCAGCACATTGCTTAACTTAGCCGCATGTCTGAAAAAAAGCTTTTTCTGCTGGATGCCTATGCGCTGATATACCGCGCATATTATGCTTTAATTCGTAGCCCGCGTATTACCAGTACGGGCCGCAATACCAATGCACAATTTGGGTTCACCACTACACTACTTGACTTACTTAATAAAGAAAAGCCTACCCACCTTGCTGTAGTATTTGATACCCATGCACCTACAGACAGGCATACGGATTTTACAGACTATAAAGCTAACAGGCAAGAAGCTCCCGAAGATATTACGTCCGCCATACCGGATATCAAGCGTATTATAACAGGCTTCAACCTGCCCTGTATGGAAAAAGATGGCTATGAGGCTGATGATGTTATCGGGGCATTGGCACATGAAGCTGCCGACCTCGGTTACCAGGTATATATGGTGACCCCAGATAAGGACTACGGCCAATTAGTGCGCGAAAATGTATACATATACAAGCCTGCTTACCAGGGAGGCAGCGTGGAAATAATGGGGCCCGAACAGGTATGTGCTAAGTGGAATATTAAAAGGGTAGAGCAGGTAATAGATATACTGGGCCTCATGGGTGATGCGGTAGATAACATACCCGGCATACCGGGTGTGGGCGAAAAAACAGCGGCCAAGCTATTGGCTGAATATGATACCCTTGAAAATGTACTGGCTAATGCTGACAGCATTAAAGGCGCCTTAGGCGAAAAAGTACGTAACGGCAGGGAAATGGCCATATTATCCAAAAAGCTGGCAACTATTATAACTGATGTGCCCGTTTCATTTCACGAGGAAGATTTCAGGGTAAAGGAACTGAATAAAGAGAAGCTAAGTGAAGTATTTACCGAGTTGGAATTTAAAACGCTGGGCAAGCGCGTACTGGGCGAAGAAGTAGTTACCGCACCCGCTGTCAATCCTAATGCCCCCCTCGACCTCTTTGGTCAACCTATTCAACAAAAGGGTAGCTTCACCGTACCGGTAGCACCTAATGAAGTGCTGGCCGATGCTATAGAAGACATAGTACCTGTTGCCAGCCACAACATAAGCAATACCCCACACAATTACATATTGGTAAAAGAAACGGCAGATATAGATAATCTTGTTCAGCAGCTATTACAACAAAAAGAAATAGCCTTTGATACAGAAACAACGAATATAGATGCCAACCTGGCCGATATCATCGGTATGAGTTTTTGCTGGGAAAAAGGTACAGCCTATTATGTATGGCTGCCGGAAGACAGGGAGGCAGTCATAGCGATGCTCAATAAATTCAAACCGGTATTTGATAAGGAAGATGTATTGTGGGTAGGGCAGAACATCAAATACGACCTGACCATCCTGAAATGGTATGGTTTCGAACTGAAAGGTTCGATATACGATACCATGTTGGCACACTATGTAATAGAGCCCGATGGCAAACGCAACATGGATGCACTGAGTACCAAATATCTTTCTTATGAACCTATATCAATAGAGACGCTCATTGGCAAAAAGGGGAAGAACCAGCTGAACATGCGTGATGTAGCTATTGAACAGGTGAAAGAATATGCTGCCGAAGATGCGGATGTTACACTCCAGCTAAAGCAGGTTTTCGATCCTATGCTGGATAAGCAGGAAGTACGTAAAGTGTTTGCCGAAGTAGAAAATCCATTGGTGCCTATATTGGTGGATATGGAAGTGGAAGGTGTGGGTATAGATGTGAACTTCCTGAAAGAATATTCGAAAGAACTGGAGCGCGAAATAAAAATTGCAGAAGACAGTGTTTATAAACAAGCCGGTATCGTTTTCAATCTCGGTTCGCCTAAGCAACTGGGTGAAGTATTGTTTGAAAAAATGAGGCTGGATGATAAGGCTAAGAAAACAAAGACCGGCCAGTATGCAACCGGGGAAGATGTGCTGGCAAAGCTGCGCAATAAACACCAGATAGTAGATGACATTCTCGCCTTTCGCGAACTGAGCAAACTAAAGAGTACCTATGTAGATGCGCTGCCTACTATGATAAATCCACGCACGGGCAGGGTACATACCAGCTTCAACCAGGCGGTGGCTGTTACAGGGCGCCTTAGTAGTATCGACCCTAACCTGCAAAACATTCCTATACGCACCGACCGCGGCCGCGAAATACGCAAAGCATTCATATCGCGCGGTGAGGGCTGGACACTTGTTTCTGCCGACTATTCGCAGATAGAACTACGCATTGTTGCTGCCATCAGTGGCGATGAAAATATGATAGAGGCTTTTATTTCTAATAAAGATATTCACACCGCTACGGCTGCCAAAGTATATGGCGTGGCCGAAGCAGACGTTACATTTGAAATGAGACGCGCTGCCAAAGCTGTAAACTTTGGTATCATATACGGGCAAACTGCGTTTGGGCTTTCTGAATCATTGGGTGTCAGCCGCACGGAAGCAAAAACAATTATTGAAAACTATTTTGCTCAATATAGCTCTATCAAAAAGTATATGGATAACACCATAAACTTTGCCCGCGAGCATGGCTATGTAGAAACCTTAATGGGCCGCAAACGTTACCTGCGCGACATTCTCTCTGCCAACCAAACGGTACGTGGTTATGCTGAACGAAATGCCATCAACTCACCTATACAAGGCACAGCTGCTGAAATGATAAAGCTGGCTATGGTGCGGGTGCACCGCAAACTAAAGGAACAAAATATGCGCACACGCATGATACTGCAGGTGCACGATGAGCTTGTATTTGATGTGCCCATGGAAGAGTTGGAATTGGCTAAAAAACTGGTGCAGGAGGAAATGGAAAATGCTATGGTGCTCCCGCACAATGTGCCTGTACGTACGGAAGCCGGCACAGGTGCTAACTGGTTAGCTGCACACTAATATCATTTGCTTTGTTTTAAAGGGTGCCTTTGTTCCCATTCGCCCTCCTGCTGCTGAGATCTGTTTTGCATTGCTAACACGGCCATGCGTATGGGTCTGCTGCTTATATATACAAAGGTAGAAAGATAGCGCGGCTTGCAACCCAGGCGGGCTTTTGCATCCAGCGCTGTGCGCCCCAGTATCAGCACTGGCTTTTTCAATCTTATTACCTGCTCTATACTGAAGAAAAGGATATTGAAATAAAGCTGTAATGATGCATTTCGGTTATAGTCAAAGCCTATGTAAAACATATCAAATGCTGTTGTTTTTTCCCATGCACTGATAAACCCGACCATTTCTTCATCCTCAAACATACCCCATACCTTCAAGCTTTCGCCATAATATTCTTTCAGCAATGGTAGAAAATCTTCGCTAAGGTAGCCTACGCGTGCTGTTTGCCTCTCGCATACCTGCAGGTACAGTTCGTACAGTTTTCTTTTATTTTGCCTTACTTCCTTTGCTGAAAGCTCTTTTACCTTTATATCCTTTCCAGCGTGCTTTATCTTGCGGAAGCGCTGTGCATATTTATGTTTCAGTGCTTTTTCATAATCTTCTAGCGATTGCCAGGTGTCGGGTATATCCATTTCCATAGATATATCATTACGCAACAGGATATACTTAGGCGCATAGTTCTGAAAGTAAGGTACTAATGCTTCCGGTGTATCTTTCACTAATACAGCATTGCTGCAGCTGTTGCTCAAGGCGGTATCAATAGCCAGTTTGTACAACTGATAAGCCTCAAACATCCCTATATTCTCACTGCAATAAAAAGAGGCCACATCGTGCCGAAACAAATGGCCCGCTACCAACAACTTAGGTGATGCAAATGCAAACGCTTTCCAGCCAATTTTTTGCAGGGGTTTTAAGCTTGCTATATTCAGGTGTTTTTCTTTTACCTGCAATACTTGGAAATAAGCTGCTGCTACCGGTTTATCCTTCTCATACAGTAACACGTAGATGAAAGAAACATCGGGCAGATTTGCAGCTTCAGTAATGGTTAGCTGAGATGGGTGCAGGAAGTGATCTGCAGGTAGCATATCATACCACTTCTGCGGCAATGTGCTTACTAGGGGGAAACATACCGCCCTGTAATTATCTTTTGGTGATCTGCAATTGGTCAAAATATATCCTTTTCCATCACTACATGCGGAATACCTACTTCGGTAAACACGCTGCTGGTAGTATAATAACCCAGCTTTTTGTAAAATGGTTCAGCTATCTGCCTGGCATGCAGTATAATGGAAGCATATCCCTTTTCCTTGGCATAAGCCTCGGCGGCTTCTACCAGCATCCTGCCTATTCCCTGGCCTTGCCATCGGTTATGCACAGCCATCTGGCGAAGCTTTATTTTCTCTTCATCGGCTATCGGGTACAGCATCACGCAACCAATCACTTCACCTCCATTTTCAGCTATAAAGATGTCGTTTTGAGCATCGGCGCTCAGGTCTTCATTTTTAAGAGATAACCCTATCGGCTTTCGTAATATTTCTTCGCGGAGCTCATATACCTGCGGATACCTTTCATCCTGTATATTTATCCGGCTTATGACTATACCTTCCAAGAGGACGGGAGATTATTGAATTACTAAGTTAGTAACATTATTGCTTGTAACAGAAAAATCTACCATGGTTTCTTCCGCATACGGCAGGTTAGGGTTTTTCTTATAACCTGCACGGTAAGTGCCGGGCAATATTTTCAGTTTCAATTCTTTACCGCTTCCATCCACATTCAGGCTATAAAATATCCTGAACTTGTCACCATATGGATAATACAAACTAACCTTGCCCAGCTGTTTGCTATTGTCAATTATCAAGTCGCCTTCTTCCGGTATTTCTATACCATGAATGGTACCAAAATCCAGATCAAACGATTTGCGCCATGGGGGCAGCGTGTTTACCTCTACAAAATAGGTACCCGGCTCATATTCAATGCGTTCTGTAGTTTTTTGATATACAACAGGGGCACTGTCAAACCGCTTTACAACACTTGCCTTATAATCGGTCATTGGCCTTTTGGCATTGCCCTGATATGCAAAGTCTATAGATGCCTTAGATACTTGTATTAATACGGTATTGTCTTTTGACGCTTCGATTATTACATTCGGTACCACCATATTACTGCTGGCCGTTATCTTCAAATTATAAGTACCTGCGGTGATTTTTTGCGGGTGCGGTTTTCCATATACATCTACCGTACGGTTAAATTTATGGACGGGTTTATTGGTTTTTACATCATACAGCACTATTTCCGGTGCCGATTGGTAGAACTTATTTTTCCCATCTGTAAATAGAACAATCAGGGTGCTTTCTTTATTGGTGTTATCAGTGCTTTCCTGTTTTATTGTTTTTAGCTCCTGCGGTTTTGTGGTTTGGGCAGGTGGTTTGGCAGCTACCGGTTTAGGTTGCGGTTTTACTGTCGGCTTGGGTTGGGGTTTAGGTGTGGTTACCGGTGGTTTTGTCGCTGGCACTGCTACCACAGGTGGCGTAGCAGCGGGTACAGGCTTCGGCTGTGGTTCATCAGCTATTGCGGGTAACTTGAAAGGTGGCAGGTATAGTGGTGTATATTCCCTGGTAGCATAGTACACCGGCAGGCTGCGTGCCGACCTGGCCAAACTCATGCTTTCTATAACTTCTTTTGTCAGTTTCCTTTCGGGCGCTGGTGCCGGGGTCAGGTTGTCATTTGTACGATTGGTAATATCGCGTGTTGGCTGCGGAGCTACAATAGGTGGCTGCTGCACCGACGGCCGGGTCGATTCCGGTTTAGGTTGCAGTTGTTCTACTTTTACTATTGGTGGCACTTGTTCGGAGGTTTTAACTTCCTGTGTCACCTTAAATTTTGGTATATCTACCTTCAATACACTGGGTGTATTTACAACAGCCGACTCCAGCAGCTTTTTATCTATGCGCTGCATTACAAACATTTGCCTGTAAGCATCTACTATTTTACCCACCGCAGGTTTCAATTCATCTTCTTTGCTTACCAGCAGGTAATTGCCTAAACAATCATATTGCCCTTTCAGGGCAGCATCGTTTACAAGGCTTAAGATGTATGGCTTGAATTCTATTTTTTTTGAAAGCAGCTTTTCCATCACCTCACATATATTTCCCCCGCAGCTTTCCCCACCATCGGTTACCAGTATCAAGCTGTATGTATTCTGCAGCGGGTCGGTAAGGTCGTTCTCCACAGCTTCTTTCAATGAAAAAGCAATAGGAGAAACACCAATAGGCCGCAATGCCGCCAGTCGCAACGACATTTGGGTAAGATTATCTTTGCTGAACATTACCTCCCTTCGCGTATCATAACAATTGTTTTCCTGTGCGGGATATTGGTGGCCATATACCCTCAGGGCAAACTCTACATCTTTATTTACTTTATAAAGGCTGTCTATAAGTGAAGTAATAATGCGCGATGCGGCATCAAAACGTCTTTCATTGCCTATCCATTTATTTCCCATGCTCGATGAGCCATCCAGCAGTATCAAAATACGTGGTTGCTTTACATTTCCAGGAGCCTGGCCATGTACATAAAATCCTATTACCAGCAGCAAGAAAACCAGTGCCGTCCTTACAGTCTGCATTATGTGAAATCCGTTATCACAAACCTACACTAAATGGCCGAACATTAAATATTAAAGTGTTCCCGTCAAAGAGGTGAATTATCATTTTTTACAATAACATGTAAAAAACAAGTTATGTATATTATTAGCTCCATTTTAACCCCCTGCACTGCCAAAATACCTAACTTTGCAGCCTATTTTTATCATATGCCAGTTTCAACTCAGGTTGTAGAAGATGTAGTCATAAAGTTTGCGGGCGATAGTGGTGACGGTATGCAACTTACAGGTAGCCAGTTTACCAACAGCACTGCCCTATTGGGCAACGACCTTTCCACCTTTCCGGATTTTCCGGCAGAAATACGTGCCCCGCAAGGTACCGTACCCGGTGTAAGTGGTTACCAGCTACATTTTTCCAGCAACCGTATATATACCCCGGGTGATAGCTGTGATGTGCTGGTGGTGATGAATGCTGCCGCACTGAAGGTGAATCTGAAATCGTTAAAACCCGGTGGCATCATCATTGCCAATACTGATGGTTTCGATTCGAAAAACCTACGCCTGGCAAATTATCCCGATGGTGTTAACCCCATCGAAGATGATTCGCTGACCAACTATCAGCTATTTAAAATAGACGTTACCAAACTGACACGTGAGGCCCTGAAGGAAATACAGATGGGCACCAAAGAAAAAGACCGTGCAAAAAATATGTTTGTACTGGGCTTTTTATATTGGCTCTATAACAGGGATATGTCTTCTACCATTGCCTTCCTGCAGGACAAATTCGGGAAGCGCCAGGAAATATTTGACAGTAACCTGAAAGCACTGCAGGCAGGCTACAATTACGGAGATACAGTAGAGGCTTTCACCACGCGCTATAAAGTTGAAAAGGCCAAATTGCCTGCTGGTAAATACAGGGGTATAACAGGGAATGCTGCATTGGCGTATGGTATTGTAGCTGCAGGTGAAAAATCTGGCTTGCCTATATTTTTAGGAACTTATCCTATTACACCGGCATCAGACATACTACACGAATTATCTCGTTTCAAAAATTTTGGTATCCGCACCTTCCAGGCGGAAGATGAAATAGCAGGTATTACATCTGCCATTGGTGCTTCTTATGGTGGCAGCTTAGGCGTTACCACCACATCAGGTCCCGGCATGGCACTGAAAACAGAAGCCATGGGCCTGGCAGTAATGTTGGAAATACCATTGCTCATTGTAAACATACAACGTGGCGGCCCATCTACCGGCTTGCCTACCAAAACAGAGCAGAGTGACCTTCTACAAGCATATTATGGCCGTAATGGAGAGTGTCCTATGCCAGTCATTTCGGCTTCCACACCAAGCGATTGCTTTGATGCCGTATTTGAAGCCACAAGGATAGCCGTGCAGCACATGACACCTGTTATCTTTCTGAGCGATGGCTATATAGCAAATGGTGCGGAACCCTGGCGTTTCCCCCAATCGGCCGACTTGCCTACCATAGAAGTGAACTTTAAAACTGCACTGGCGGAAGGCGAAGATAAGTTTATGCCCTACCAGCGCGATGAAAAACTGGTGCGTCCATGGTCTGTACCCGGCCATGCAGGGTTGGAGCATCGTATAGGCGGCCTTGAGAAAGAAGACATTACAGGTAATATTTCCTACGACCCTGAAAACCACCAGCATATGGTGAAAACAAGGGAAGAAAAAATAGCCCGCATTGCCGATTATATACCGCTGCAAACACTGGATAGTGGCCCTGAAACAGGCGATGTACTTGTATTAGGCTGGGGCTCCACGTATGGTGCCATCAAAAGTGCAGTAGCAGAACTGCAGGCACAAGGCAAACAAGTAGCGCATGCACATCTGCGCCACCTGCGCCCATTCCCGAAAAACCTGGGCAACATACTGAAAAGCTATAAGAAAGTACTGATACCGGAGATTAACAACGGTCAATTGATAAAAATTATTCGCGACCAATATCTGATAGATGCTGTAGGATACAATAAAATTAAAGGTGTACCCATTACAAGAGCCGAATTGGTAACAGCAATAACTGAATTATTATAGAATAAGAAAAGGGCGCATAGCGCCCTTTTCTTATTCTATTCTTCATCTTTTACATCGTCCAACGTCGATTTATCTATCACATACAATGGCCTGTTGCGCACATTGCTAATGATACGGCTGATGTATTCGCCTATGATACCCAGCGATAACAGTTGCACACCACCAAGGAAAGTAATGCTTATGATGGTAGATGCCCAGCCCGGTACCGTACGCGCATCCATAAAGTACGCCCACAGTGCATACACCCCTATCAGAAAGGATATAATACACACCGCAAAGCCAAGCTTTGTAGCCACCTTCAATGGCGAATCTGAAAAGGCAGTGATGCCATTAAACGCAAGTCGCAACATTTTTTTGAAAGGATAATTAGTTGTACCAAACCTCCGTTCATCTCTCTCAAACATCACATAGGTACTTCTAAATCCAAGCCATGCTATCTGCCCCCGAATGTATTTATCATACTCCTTCATTTGCTTCAGGTATTCCAGCACATCCCTGCTTATCAACCGAAAATCGCCCACGTCCAATGGTATCTCAAAGCTAACGAGGCGGGCCATCAGTCTATAAAACATCTTAGCTGTCAATAGTTTGAAGAAGGTTTCGCCTTTACGTTTACTACGCTTGGCATATACCACTTTATAACCATCCTGGTATTGCTTATACATTTCAGGTATCAGCTCAGGCGGGTCTTGCAAGTCGCCATCTATCGTTACAATGGCTTCGCCACGTGCTGCATCCATACCGGCGGTGATAGCTATCTGGTGGCCAAAGTTGCGGGAAAAGGTTATATAGTGCAGTTTTGAGTCTTTGCTGCACACAGCTTTCAGTTTTTCCAAAGAACTATCCCTGCTGCCGTCATTTACAAATATGATTTCGTAATTATCGGTAATGCTACGTGCTGCTTCCGACATTCTGCGTGCCAGCTCATCAATGATCATCTCTTCATTGTAAACAGGCACTACAATCGATAATGCTATAGGATAGTGTTTTTTCATTTAATTAGATTTTAAAGAGTGCTTACCTATGACTTAATCTTTATTATTTGACAAACTTTTACATCACCAATAGACTCTACTATTTCAAAATCGTAATTTTTATTTATATGCTCTTTTATGGAAGGACTAAAAATAATGACTTTATCTGAGGGGATTAAATCATTGACATCTTTATACGGCAACTTAGTAGGATGTATTTTGAGATAGTAATTAATATTTTGGTCTGTTTTACTATCGTTTGTAAAAAGGTAGCCATCTATCTGACGTTTACCTTCTCTTACACTTTTCATATACAATGCCATACTGCTGTTTTCATCTAATCCCGTATGAGGGGATAAAACAAAGTCTATTATGCTATAATATGGGAGGCAGAATATAAATATCAGTATAGCTGCATATGCTATTACCCTCGTTTTTTTACCTGCAAGACTATGCATCGATACATAGCTTATTATATAAGAAACACCGATAGATGTAATAACAGCCATGATAGGAAACACCGGCAGATCATACCAATACAGTTTCGATTCCGAGGCAGAGAGGACTAAATAGAATACTACAACCACTAATGACAAATAGATAGTCAGGTTTTGCATCGCTTTATCGATAGATAGCACGCCGATGACGATACCCAGCGAAAACAGCATTATCCAGAAGGTGAAATGTGCAGTGGAAAGCAACGTAACATAAAACATAGGCCCTCCGCTGTGCCCCTCTATCACCGTTCCAAACCTGCCACCTATTTCATTTTCCATTACAGCAGCAATGTATCCCGGATTATAATGCTCTCTCAGTAAATAATATCCTACGGTAAGAATTAAAAAAACACCCAGCCCTATGTAGAAATAACGACTAATAAAAATATTCTTTAATCTGCGCTGTATCAATGTGTATATAAAAAGAGCCGGCAAGAAGAAAAAGCCTGCTATACCCTTTGTAAGTATGGCTCCTGCTATATAAATAAAGAACCATAACAAGTATTTTCCTTTATCCGTTTGCAAATACAGGAAGTACATAAAAATATATGCTGTAGTGAAAAAGGCAAGCAAGGCGTCATAATCGCCCGTACGGCTACCGTGCAGTTTCACGTATCCGCCCGTGGTTACCAATACAAACGCAGCTATAAAAGCAGTTCTTTTATTCCCCGAAGTTTTATTAGTAAACCAGAATACAAGAAAAAAAGTACAGATAGCAGCCAGTGCTGAAGGCATACGTATGCCTAATTCACCGGTTCCAAAAACTTTCATTGATAAAGACATCAGCCATATCATCAATGGTGGCTTGGTATTCCACATATCCGGCCGGTAGTCATAAGTAGTTACCCACAAATTGCCGGTTTGCAACATTTCAAAAGCATTGTTTGCAAGACGTGATTCATCCCACAGCTCTACAGGCATATCCGTCAGGTGCGCAAATACAGGTAATATAATAACCAGTGTAAGTAAAATAATCCAAAGATGAGACTTAATAAACTTCATTAGTAATAAGCAATAACGTATACAATCAACTTTTCTTTTTCAATATTGTTATCTCGCTATGAAAGTGACCATTTTCTGGTTTCGTCGCGATCTTCGGTTGGATGACAATGCCGGTTTATACCAGGCATTAAAGTCAGGTTATCCGGTAGTTCCTGTCTTTATATTTGATACCAATATACTCAACGATCTGCAAGGAAAAGCAGATAAACGGGTAGCTTTCATTCATAACACGCTGCAAGATATGCAGAAAAAGCTAAGAGATGTGGGCGCTTCCTTACATGTATTACATGATAAACCGCTTGCAGCATACCAAAAGCTATTGAAAGAATATGAGGTGCAGGCTGTATACACCAATACCGATTATGAGCCATATGCCCGGCAACGTGATGAAGAGATAGCAAAGCTACTGCTGGAGAAAAACATTCCGCTCTATAGCTATAAAGACCAGGTGATATTTGAGAAAAATGAAGTGATAAAGGATAATGTCCAACCCTATTCTGTATATACTCCCTACAGCAGGCGATGGAAAGAAAAACTAAATCCTTTCTACTTAAGACCATACCCTTGCCATAAATATTTTGATAACTTCAGAAAGCATAAAGCTATAGCCATCCCGGCGCTCGAGGATATGGGGTTCACACCTGTTGATTATGATCTCGTTCGTCCTACGCTTAATGAAGCTATAGCTAAAGATTACGACAAAACCCGTGATATACCATCTATAAATGGTACCACACGCCTAAGTGTTCATTTACGTTTTGGCACTATCAGCATTCGCCAGCTGGCGGCACAGGCACACCGCCTGAATGAAAAACTGCTGAACGAATTGATATGGCGCGACTTTTACCAGATGATCTTGTGGCACTACCCTAATATTGTAACTGAATCTTTCCACAAGGAGTATGACAATATTAAGTGGCGTAATAATGAGCACGAGTTTCAGTTATGGTGCGCAGGTAATACCGGCTACCCCATAGTAGACGCGGGCATGCGAGAACTGAATCAAACAGGCTATATGCACAACCGTGTACGCATGGTAGTGGCCAGCTTTCTTACCAAACACCTATTGATAGACTGGCGGTGGGGTGAGGCCTATTTTGGAAGCAAGTTATTGGATTATGACCTGGCAAGTAATAATGGTGGCTGGCAATGGGCAGCGGGTAGTGGTTGTGATGCCGCACCATACTTCCGTATCTTCAATCCGTACCTGCAAACAAAAAAATTCGATCCTGAGTTCAGGTATATAAGAAAGTGGGTACCTGAATTTGAATCCCCATCATATCCCCGACCGATGGTAGCGCATGACGAAGCCAGGAAAAGATGCCTTGTGGTATACAAAGCGGCTATAGGAGAAAAGATGAAATGACCTTACATTTCAGGCACATAAATACCTAGCCGAATGGCTTCTATTACTATACCCACTATGTTTTTCACTTCCATCTTCTCCAATATCTTCATGCGGTAGCCTTCTACAGTGCGCGCACTAAGGAATAGTTTTTCGCCTATTTCCTTATTGGTATATTCCTGGCATATCAGCCTGATGATGTCTTTTTCTCTTTCAGAAAATTCGGCTTCTTTTTGTTTCTTCTGGTTATTGTGCCTGCTAAAGGCTATCAGCTTGGCCAGCTTACCCGATGTTTGTTTACAATAGTAAGGCTGATTTTTAAAAGCCATATGTATGGCTTCTATTACTTCGGTTTTATCGGCATTTTTCAGCAGGTAGCCTATGGCACCGGCTTCCAGCATTTCCAGTATCAGTTCCTCGTCATCAAACATAGAAAGTGCTATCACTTCTATCTGCGGGTATTTTTCTTTTATATAGCGTGTCGCCTCTACGCCATCCATCATAGGCATTTTGATGTCTGTAATAACCACGTCAGGTTTCAACTGATCTATAATGCCCACCAGCTCTTTACCATTGTGCGCTTCTCCTACTATATGTATGTTTTCCGATTTTGCCAGCATCAGGCGCAGCCCGTCCCTGAATATTTCATGATCGTCTGCAATAGCTACTGAAATAGGAATGTTTGTTTGTGCCATTATTTGTTAGTTGACGGGTATTTCAAAAAAATACTGGGTCCCCTTTCCCGGTTCTGAAATAAAATTAAATGTCGAATTCAACACCTCGGCACGGCTTTGCAGGCTTATCAGGCCCAGGCCATTGTTGTTTTTCACCTGCTGCTCGTAGTCAAACCCATTCCCATTATCTGCAGACATCAATAATACTTTATTATCCTGTCGTTTCATTTCAATAAGCAATTGTGATGCATTGGCATGCTTTATAGTATTATGTATGATTTCTTGCAGCATCCGGTAAATGTTTACCTCGCTTTCCTTGTTCAGCTTCACATCCCCTGATGTACGAAATATTATATCCAGCTTATGTATATCCCTTAGTTTGCCTACCAGTTCCTGTAGTGCTTTTACTAATCCTTGCCTTACAAGTGTATTTGGAAGCAGATTGTACGATATTTCCCTTGTTTTGGTAAGAATATCATCTATATGTTTCGTAGCAAAACCTACAATTTTCTTATCGTGATCTATATCCGATTCCAGGTGGTTTATCTGTATCCTCACTGCCGATAGGAGTGGGCCCAATTCATCGTGCAGGTCGGTAGCAATGCGTTTCCGTTCATTTTCCAGCAGTGCTATTTCTGCTTTTATTTTTTGTTTATACAGGTCAACATTTCGGCGCTGGTGCTTTATCATACTAATGATAAAGTAAACGATGATAACGCCCAGAACGATTGCAGCTATCGCAACGGCAGTGTAAAAGTTCGCTTCTGAGGTATGCAGAGTATAGCCAGCGCTAACAATATATTATATCCCACATTCATGTAGGATTGTATTACAAAAATATTGTTTTTGATTGCCTTTTCAGGT
>DASWWE010000177.1:0-4603 GCA_036406055.1 Flavipsychrobacter sp.
AAGCTCTGTAGTCAGTGCTTTTACTTTGCCCATAATGTACTCGAAAGAAGGTGCAGTACCGTTTGTTTCAATGTGATCATAAATTTCCTGGATATATTCGCGGGTAATGGTCTTAGCCATTTGCTCAAATAAGTCCTGGAATTGTCTTCCAAAGATTCTCTGGTTGAAAAAATCAGTAATAGAAACCATAGGAATATAGAGGTTTGGGGGTAAACTTTTTACGGCGTTAGTGTTTGGTGGGTCGTTTGTTTGAATTAATGGGTTTCAGAGGTAAATATATATAAAATAACAGAAGTATTGTAGTATTCTAAAAATTATTTTTGTGCAACTATGCTATTTTTAGCATTGCAATCTATACAGTAGTAATAATCCCTATTTAGTTTCTTTACCTGTATGCCACGCAGTTTATCTTCTTCCCGATAAAACAACTTTATGGTACAACCTTGAGCGGCATACATATTCTCTGAAACTTCTCGCTTCAACTTAATCGTTTTATTATCGATAATTATCTCACCCTCACCTAAAATGATACTACCTGTC
This sequence comes from Flavipsychrobacter sp., assembly GCA_036406055.1. Classification (GTDB taxonomy): domain Bacteria; phylum Bacteroidota; class Bacteroidia; order Chitinophagales; family Chitinophagaceae; genus Polluticoccus. The sequence goes on from DASWWE010000177.1 coordinate 541, forward strand.
ACATCTTTCTCAATACGATTGTCATACCCAAAATTGTCGTCGCCATATTGCATCACAACTAATTTGTTGTAAGTATAGCTTTGCCCGTAAGAGGCAAGGGCTATAGATAATAAGATGGCTATAAATAAAAGGATTTTCATACAATGCTTTTTTATTGGTTACTACTCAAATAGCGAACTTTCCGCTTCTTCTGCCTTATTTCAAAAACAACGAAGCTGTTTTCATGATTAAGCAGGTCGATAGTATAGGATACTTGTGCTGGTTTAAAATCGGTATCGGCATAGGCACCTTCATTCAGGGAAACAGTATATAGCCCTTCGGGAACATATATGGTAAAGTTTCCGCTTTCATCTGTAAGGGTAGCGTATGCCCTGCTATTGGTATCGGTAGCTGTTACTTTTATCAGGTTCGCGTTGTACTTAGCAGTGCTGAAGGAATCATTGATAACTTTAATGCTACCATTAATTACTTTACCTTTTTTGAAAGGCACTTCATAAGTAGTATTACTATTTACAACCAATGACTGTATAGGCCCTTCAACCGGCACCAGGTCCTCGGCATGGGCATTCATCAGGTCTAACTTATAGCTGCCTTGTTTAATGTTTTCGTATTCAACAATGCCGTCTACATCCGTCAGTAATATTTCATCGTTAATGCCTATATCAACAGCACGGAGCGATTGCTCATTAGCATCCTTCTTATTATTGCTGTTTGCGTCGTAGAATACAACTACTTTAAGATCATAGTATTTGCGATGGGTAACCACAGGAACCTTTAACTGCTGGCTTACTGCCAGAAATGCATAACGGGTTTGATTGAGCGGGAGACCCTGCAGGGAGCTATTGTCTTTTAAAGGCATATAGCTAGATAACTGTATGTTAGTACCCGTTCTTAATGTGCTATAATTGATATTCGTTTCTATACCGGTCCTGGTATAATTGTCACGCAGGGTTTTCGATATCATATAGCGGATATTACCATGCAGTGATTTCTTGAAAAAGCTGAAGCTCACATACGGGCCCCCGTTAAAATTTTCGGAATAGTATGACACATATGGCTTATTATTTTCGATACCTATAATTGGGGTACGTACATATACACCACTCAAGCCACCGTATGGAGTATTGAACTGCAGCATGTCGCTTGAAATCCATGATCCATCTACATTACTGAATACATTCTGAGATGTAAGGGTTAGCGAACTGCTACCACTTTTATTGAACTTCAAAAAGTAGTTCATATCTGCATAGTAATACCTATTCAGTATATATATAGATGAGCTACCATGCTGTTTGAAAATACCTGAGCTCAGATTCAGGTTCATATGCCTATCAGCATAACCCGTTTGCAAACCGTACTTTGAGTTATTGAAAGCCATAACATCTGTATTGTACAGTGTATCCCTGAAATAGTTACGCTTTATATTGCTAATGCCATACAATGCTCCGAGGTAGGTTCTGCCAAATTTATAGGTAGCGGTATGAAGCTGATTGTTCATGCCTTTTCTGAAACCTGGGAAATTGCGGCCATGAAAATCAATCATTGAGTTGAAGTCCCATTTGTTGACGCTATAATTGAGGTGATAACCAAATGAAAGGTCTCCATGTATTTGTTTTCCTTCGGGAGCCATTTTATTGTTCTCAATACCTGCACCAATATTGGCATCCAACTTAAACTTCTCTTTATCAATTATCTGTACGCTGTTATTTACAGTAGCGCCATCAATTTTTTGTACTTTATCAGAATTAAGCTCTGCCGTTTGTGTTACTTTATATTTACCTGCATTATAACGAGCCGTTGCAAGTAAGCCATCGCTCTGGAAAATGCTCATGGTAGACGCATCATGTATCACACCGGCAATTGAGAACTCTCTCCCTGACTTTTCTGAGTATATGATGCGTGCGCCGTTACCTATCGTCATGAAATTATCACTGGCACTAACCTGGCCAGCCTGTACCTTCCAGTTTCTATATGCATACTCGGCATTAAATACATCTCGCTGAATAACGCTTTGAACAGCACCAAACTGGCGGCTGCGGTATGACAAATTCAAAGAATGCTCCCCAAACCTAAATAGGCCGCGACCACCGTAAGTATATACCAGCGTATTGCCAAATACCATGGCGCCGCCTTCTACTGCTATAGGTATATTACTATATGCAGATTCGTGTTGTCTTAAAGAGCTTTGTGGCCTGCTTACTTTATAGTCAACAATAGCCACATTGTTGGTAGCAGAAATATGAAGGTTGATAGTTTCCTTATAGAGCTTCTTCCACTCTGCATTATTTATCTTCAGCGGGAAATAATATACTGTGTCTTTTCCTGCGTCTATTTTTATTTTTTGAATAGCCTCTATATCAAGGTTGGCATTTTTATACTTCAAAGTATATTCATCCTGCACATTGCCGGTATTTTTAAGATGCACGCCCAGATGTACGATATCGGGCCTGTCTGTCAATACTATATCTTCAGTAGTACGCTCTACCCTGAATGCAGGCTGGGCTTCAGCCTTAATATTGTAGCTATACTTTTGTGTATCCGTAGTTTTTTGTTCCCAAAACAGCAATTGCACCTGTTGCCATGTAGCAGGTGTACTATTTTGTTTCATCAGGTTAACAGAAACGTTACCTGAGCCGTGAGGAGGAATTGTAAGTGCAATGGTTGGGGTAACACCTGTAAGTGTTCTCCAGCCGGTAGGGATAACCACCCTTCCGGATATTACAAGCGTATCATTACCTGTATTGGTGATAGCGATAGCATTGTATAAAATTCGGTTTTGTTTGTTTGCAACCAGTGAATCTTTAAAACTGGCTTTAAATACAGTGGAAAGTTGCGCGATTGCAGGATTAATGATTGCAATCGTGAGTAAAAGAAGGAGGCTTAAGAAATGTGTTATTTTCTTCACGGGGGTCATTTAAAAAACGAAAGAGATATGTTTGTCTATATGCTGAACTCTCTATTGTTCCCATCTCTCTGCTTTTCATTTTATTACATGGTGCCAGGTGGCAGGTATTTTAGAAATTAAGCCCTCCCTTAAGGAAGGAAGGGCTTAATTATCTATTGAACTGAAGGTTGATTAGTTCAGAGTAGCAGTGAAAGTAACTGTACCTTTGTAAGTACCACCGTTCAGGTTCAGAGTGTAGTAAGTACCGTTAGGTGATTGTTTGAACGCACCGATAACTGGAGTCAGGCGACGCAGGAACATACCTTGGTTGCTTGTGTAAACGTCGTTAGCGTTAGACAGGTTGTTATCTTGGATCCAGTTGTCAGAGAAACCAGGACCAGTAACACCTATGAAAGGAACTGTAGACAGGCCAGACAGACCAGCTTCCAGAGACAGGTATTGAGCACCGAAGAACCAACCTGGAACATCGCTAGTTGCGTGAGTACCAGTTTGTTCGCGCATGCTAGTAGCCAGAGCTTGGATTTTGCATTTGCGAGAAGCAGACAGGTGGAAAGGAGCAGAACCTACATTCCAACCATAGTTCAGGTCAGTCCAAGAGTTAGGCTCAGCGCTGATCAGGTTAGTGTTTTCGTTGTCGATGTCGATCCAGTTGTGCAGAGTCATTGTAATGTTCAGGTTAGCAGCATCTTCTGAACGATCAGCAGTAGATGGCATGATGCTTTGTGCGTTAGCTGAGATAGCTGCGAATGCGAAGGCAGAAGCCAGAACGATTTTTTTCATTGTTTTTGTTTTTAAATGGTTAAAAAAAGTTTGTACTGCAAATCTCTATCAAACTGGGCTCAGAAGTACACTCATTTATTAACCCAATAGCCACAGAATCGTTATTAATTCTTGTTTTTCAATAGATAATGCGAAAAAGAAGATGGTTATAGATAACAAAAACGCTATCAGATATTTGCTAAAAGCTGCGTCCATACTGCATTTGATAGCCTTGCAGCAATAGCTTGAAAATTTCTTGAAAAATCTTAAAAACAATTCACAAAACCACCTATTTGTTGATACTTAGCTGAGGGGAAAGTGGATTTCCACAAAAATTAAATTAAATAGTAATAATATTTAATACGAATTAATCTTAAAAACGTATGATATAACACAATA
>DASWWE010000178.1:0-2013 GCA_036406055.1 Flavipsychrobacter sp.
CTTAATATCTATACGTTCTTCGATCTCTTCATGTGTATATCCTACAGGTGAAAGATGCATCAGGTAATTACCATCTTTATCTATTACATCAGCTTCTGCGCCAACCAGTACATAGTCAGGATGCTCAACAAGGAAATTATATTCTACCTCCAGCCGTTCCGGATAACTAATATCATCCGCATCCATCCGGGCTATTATATCACCCTTCGCTATTTTTATTCCTTCATTCAGCGTATCTATCAGTCCCTTGTTATGCTGGTCTATCACTTTTATACGCGGGTCTGAAAACGACCGTATGACATCAAGCGTATTATCTTTAGAACCATCATTTATGATGATAAACTCAAAATCGGTGAAGGTTTGGTCCAATATGCTTTGGATAGCCTCCCTGATGTACAAACCTGTATTGTAAGCTGGCATCAATACGGTAAGCGGTATATTATGCGGTTGGCTCATCCTGCTTATAAATATCTATGAATATTATCAGTTCAAACAATGCAGTTAACGATATCATTTCAAACCAGTATTCAAACCCGAAGAATAAGAATACAAGAGGTATGATATACCTGGAGGCTTTCAGGCTACGCCTTTTCTTCCATATATAGCCTATATAAAAAACGATAAATGCAGCTATACCTGCCAACCCATATTCCCCTGCCAATTGATTATATATACTATTGGGCATATTGATGATGGAGTGCTCTGATATAGGCATCGAGAACACAAACATTAAACTATACAGATGGTACTGCAAAAAATCATTGCTCACATATATATACTTGGTAGGATAGCTGCCCTGCAAGCCTAAGCCGGTACTCTTGATAGCCTGCTTCGAAGAAAAATTACCTACACCTGCACCAAAGAGCAAGTGCTTCATGCTACTCTTCAGATAGTTCAGGGTCTGTTTACCAGTATACAATTTCACTAAACCGGGATCTTTTGCTAAGGGTGTTTTAGCATAAGGTATACCATACCACTTTTCTATAATGCTTCTCAGTACTGCCGGCTCCAAATGCAGGTTGTCATTCGACCGCGAACGGGCGCTACCAAACTGCTGCAGGTATTTCAAATCATCTTTGTAGCTGATGAGTTGGCTGTCATTCAGTGGCAGTTTATAATAGCTTTCTTTATGCAGGTAATAGTTGCCTGCAGTCGCAATACCCGAAAAATCGCCTATTTCCGGCTGCATTACCTTTTTAGCCGCTGTAGGTTGCGTTCCCTTTTCTTTCTCCCTTTCTCTTTCCTGTGTATAGACTGCCCCTACATACTTTATATTATTAAGGCTAAGTATAGGATACACAATACCAATAGCTGCCAATACTGCCAGTACTTGCATCTTAGCTTTGCGCTCCTTAAGCAACACCAGCATTGCAAAAAGGAACAGCAATAATAAGATAAGTGTAAGATTACTAGTACAAAGCAGCAACACCAACACACAAAGTATTGCCCACTTCAGTTCTTTATGATACACAAAGTAGATAACCCCTATCGCATTGGCGGTAGCATTAGCTACAGATATATTGCTGAATAAGCCCTTCACATGGTCGCCGGTTGAGCCGCCATAGTATTCCGTAGGTTCCCAGTACCAATAAGGCACCAGTTGCCCGGAGTCTATCATCATCCTGCCCAGCTCACCAAAGCTGAATAGTGCATTGAAAAGGAAAAAAATCTTTACGGTACTTCTTAGTTTATGTACCGGATTATTTACTACGGCTACACATAAAAAGTAAGATGCTACACCAGCCAGCAGCCAGTTCACCACACCCATTGCATAGCCAAACATATATCCATCTGCATTGAAAGAGCCGTTCAGCAATGGCGTCACGATACCCATAACAGGCATCAGGAAATAGAACCTGCTAAAGCCGGGGAAGTTGGTGGTTTTGTATTTTTTATAAATAAGCCATACCAGATAAAAACAAATAGCGGCGATCTTCACATACAGCTTGACATAGGTAATACCTATCAGGAACAACAAAGTTGCCCAATCCACATCCTGAAAAATGTTCCTTT
>DASWWE010000179.1:0-28039 GCA_036406055.1 Flavipsychrobacter sp.
CTATCAAAAACTATCAACACATATATAAATCCACTATCTTTATATTCATTCGCGCTATTCACCTCACCTTCGGCCCTTTTTTATTTAATCATCATAAAAACCATGAAACATGAAACAACTATTCATCGCTGCCGTGCTGTGCATTCTCGGCTTTGCAGCAAAATCTCAAACAGTTACTAACTACACCAACTGCCCCATTGTTATCAGGGTTTATTGTTACGATCCGATTACATGTACCGTAAGCAGCCTGTGCGGCACCGTAGTAGTGCCCGGTGGCATTACCACAGTAGCACTGCCTGTATGCGCCTGTCCTCCGGGACAGGATGTGGGTTATCGCGTTTGCTGGGCATCACCGGCAGCATGCACGCCTATCTGCACATCTGTAGGCGATGCTGCAGGCCCATGGCCATGTGCCCAGTTCCAGTCAACAGCCGTGCTGCCTAGTTGCGGTACCTGTGCCAATTCACCCGGCGGTGCCCGCATCATCTACGATGCAGCCGGCAATATGCACATACGGTAAGAATTTATCAGCGCGAATGGGTAAGTACCTGCTATATGCAGGTACTTATTCTTTCTGTTATTTAGTAATTTCATCCCTATCGTGGACGTGCTATTATATATCCTTGTTTTTCTTGCCGCTCTTGCTGTCGATCTCATCCCTTTCTTTGGGCCGCCCGCATGGACGGTGATGGTATTTTTACAAATGCGCTATGGGCTGAATATATGGCCGGTATTAATAGTGGGCGTTGTTGGTTCAGCCATTGGGCGCTATTTGTACAGCCTGTATATACCTTACTTTTCCTCCCGGTTGCTGAAACAGCAAAAGAATGAAGACATGATGTATATAGGCTCCCGCCTCAATGAAAACAACTGGAAGGTGCAGGTATTCGTACTGCTTTACACGGTATTACCGCTGCCATCAACACCACTGTTTACGGCTGCCGGCATATCGCGCATCAATACATTGGCCATCATACCCGCCTTCCTGGTAGGCAAGTTTATTATAGATACTATTATGGTGCATGCCGGTAATTACATTGTAAGTAACACAACTGAGATAGCTGCCGGGCTGGTATCCTGGCAAAACATCGTTGGTACTATAGCAGGTATGCTGGTAGTTCTTCTATTCCTGTTTATCGATTGGCGAAGGCTTTTGCAGGAAAAAAGGCTAACGCTCAACTTTAATATCTGGAAGTGAGCCTAATCTAAGTCATATCACTGATGAGTTCCATCAGCTTATCTACTTCCTGCTTGTTGTTATAAATGTGTGTAGATACCCTCAGCGAGCGCAGGCCATTTTCTGCTACATAACGGATGCGAACACTATTTTCCAGGCAATAGGTATAAAACTTATTGCTATCTACGCCCTTTACCCGGAAGCCTATTACGGCACACCGCGATTCGGGCTCTGCAGGTGTTATTACTTCTACTTTATCACCAAAGGCCATCAATTCATTATAAGTATAGTTACCCAATGCTTTTACCCGCTTATGGATGTTATCTATGCCTATGGTTTCTATAAAATCAACGGCTGCATCTACACCTTTAAACAGGCTTGCAGCCTGCGTACCACTATAATAACGATGCGCATCAGGTGCATAGGCACCCATTTCTATGGGTGTAGCTGCCATATTCCATTTGCCGTCATCACCACCGGCACCTACAAAATAGGCCTGCAGTAGCGGTTGAAAGTCTTCCCGCACATACAGAAAGCCCGTTCCTTTGGGGCCCAGCATCCATTTATGGCAGCACGATGCATAGGCATCACAACCCAATTCATGCAGGTCAAGCGGCAACATACCGGGGCCGTGTGCCCCGTCTATCAATGTGTATATACCTTTCTCCTTTGCCAGCTGGCATATCTGTTGCAGGGGTAGTATCTGCCCTTGTGTGCAAGGTATATGGGGTATGGCTATAACTTTGGTCTTCTTCGTAATCAGGGAGGCTATTTGGGTAAGGGTTTCTGCCGCGGTAGCTGCAGGGGTGAAGACTTTCAGCACAATGCCATGCAGTTTTTGCCTGTTCAGCCAGGGGAAAGCCCCGCCTACATGCTCATGCGTGGTCATAATCACTTCATCGCCCTTTCGCAGTGGTAGCCCCCAGCACATGATGTTCACACCTTCTGTTACGTTATGCGTCAGCGCTATTTCACCGGGTGATGCACCAACCAAACCTGCTATTTTAGCCGAAGTAGCCTCCCAGCCTCCATAGTTACAATCGTGGTCGGTCAATACCATACCGGCATGCACCGCTTCTATTACAGGATAGGGCGATGGGCCCATAGTAGCATTGTTAAGATAGGTTAGCCCTTTATTAATTGGGAACATCTGGCGGACATTACGCCAATACGTTTCATCATCTTCGGCTACGGGGGGTGCATGGCGGTTAAGATTTCCCCTGGCTGCAAAAGCATCCAGTTCGCTTAGCGGGAAAGTGGCCAGTAAGGCGGCCGACCTGATAAAGTTTCTTCGGTTGAAAGTCATTTGTAGAATAAATACTACTTAAATGTAATAAAACTGCCGCTTATCTGCTACCAAATCGAGGGTGATATTTTTCTAAGGTCTGGCGCAGGTAGCCACGGTCCAGGTGGGTGTATATCTCGGTTGTGGTAATACTTTTATGCCCCATCATTTCCTGCACGGCCCGCAGGTCGGCACCCGCTTCTACCAGGTGCGTAGCAAAGGAATGCCTTAGCGTATGCGGATGTATATTCTTTTTGATGCCGGCTTTCGCAGTAAGGTCTTTCAATATCATGAATACCATTACACGCGATAGTGCACTACCCCGCCTGTTGAGGAAGAGTATGTCTTCCTGTCCTGTTTTAACAGGCACTTGTGTACGCACATGGTCGCGGTATAGCTTTATCTGTGTTACTGCCTTGCCGCCTATCGGCACCAGCCTTTCCTTATTGCCCTTACCTATGATGCGGATAAAACCAACATCTATGTACAGGTTAGACAATGCAAGGCTGATAAGCTCGCTCACACGCAGGCCGCAGCTATACATAGTTTCCAGCATGGCACGGTTTCGTTGCCCCTCAGGCGTACTATGGTCTATAGCCGCAAATAGCTGGTCTATCTCATCTACACTCAGGAAAGATGGCAATGCCCGTTTCAGCTTAGGTGCTTCCAGGAGTGCAGTCGGGTCTTTATTTATCACTTCTTCCAAAAGGAGGTACCGGAAAAAAGATTTGATACCGCTGATAACCCGCGCCTGCGTGCCTGCCGATAAATCCAGCTCATGTATATGCACCAGGAAAGACTGCAGGTGCGACAATTCAATCGCATGTACACCCAGCCCCGCATGTGCCGCACGTATATAATCACCCAGCATTTCCGCATCGTGCAGGTAGGCTTCTATGGTATTATCGGCCATAGAGCGTTCCAACTGTAAATAAGCTTTAAACCCCTTCAGGTAGGCATCCCACACTACTCGTATGCTTTATTCGTTTCTCAAAATATCCAGCCATTCACTCAGCGTTCTTGCCTCATCCTTTTTCAGATTCCTGGCAATATTGTGCATATAGTCTCCAATCACCGGGTCCAGTTCTGTAAGCAGCGCCAGTCCTTTTTCTGTAATGGTAAGATCCACCATACGCCGGTTTTCTTTAGTTTGTGTACGCTGCACCAACCCCTTTTCTACCAGCTTATCTACCAGTCTCGACACGTTCGACATGCGTTGCAGCATCCTGCTTTGCACGGCAAACATATTGATAGGTTTACCCTGCTGCCCCCTCAGTATGCGCAACACATTATACTGCGGTTCTGATATATCATAAGGCTTCAGCAGCTTCGTTATCCTGCTTACCAGCCAGCTACCGGTATACATGATGCTGAGCAGTGCCCGGTTGTACGGATCTTTTATCGGCTTGGTAATAAGCAGTTCTTCAATTGTTGGCATGGGGTGGCGATTGTATGCTGTAAAAATACACTCTTCGCTTTTTATTATCTTGCCTTAAATTATAAAAAAACATGCTGCAGATTGCTATTGTAAACGGCCCCAACCTGAACTTGCTTGGCACCCGCGAGACAGATATATACGGCAACGAGCCGTTTGAAAGCTACCTGGAGCAGTTGAAAGCACAATTTGCAGGCATTTCATTCAGTTATTATCAAAGCAATGTGGAAGGCGAGCTTATCAATTACCTGCATAGCTGCCGCGGTAAAATACAGGGCATCATACTGAATGGCGGTGCCTATACGCATACCAGTATTGCTATTGCCGATGCTATCGCTGCCATTGGTATACCGGTGGTAGAAGTACATATATCCAATATCTATGCCCGCGAGGCTTATCGCAAAAACTCTTACACCGCATCCAAATGCGTAGGTTGTATAACAGGGCTGGGTATGAAAGGATATGCCCTTGCCGCACAATATTTTGTAGATACCTTATCCCCTGAAACCACGTAAGAAAGACTCCACATCCATACGCTTTTTACCTTCCTGCTGCACTTCATCTACATACAGCCAGCCATCGCTTGCGGCAAAGCGCATAAAAGTCTTATTATCGGTATGCATCGTGCCGGGCGGTAAATGGTGCGCATCATCCAGCAGGTAGTGGGCATGGTATATCTTCAGGAACTTATCTTGCAGCATTGTATAGGCTGCCGGCACGGGCGATAGGCCCCTGATGAGATTATGGATGTGTTCTACCGGCTGATGCCAGTTGATGTGTGTATGCTCTTTAAATATTTTGGGTGCATGCTTCAGTTCGCCTTCTGCTACATCTGCCTGAGACACTTCATGCAGCGTACCTGCGGCAAAACCTGCTACCGTTTCTACCAGCAGCCTGCCACCTTCGTGCATCAGCTTTTGATATAGGGTACCGATATTATCTTCCGGCTCTATGGCTACCCTATGCTGCAGCAATATATTTCCGGTATCAATTTCATGCTTCAGCTTGAAGGTAGTAACACCGGTTTCCTTTTCGCCATTGATGATAGCCCAGTTGATAGGCGCTGCCCCACGGTATTGTGGCAGCAGGGAAGCATGCACATTTATAGTGCCCATTGGCGGCATATTCCACACCATTTCCGGCAACATACGGAAGGCTACTACCACGTTAAGGTCGGCGCCCAGCGCTTTCAATTGTGCTACAAACTCAGGATTCTTCAGTTTTTCCGGCTGCAGTACCGGCAGGTGCTTTGCCTGCGCATATTCTTTTACAGCCGATGCCTGCAAATGCTTGCCCCTGCCGGCAGGCTTATCGGGGGCAGTTACTACGGCTACTACATTGGCACCTGCTTGTACCAGCGCATCGAGTGATGCAACGGCAAAATCGGGCGTACCGAAAAAAACGATCTTTAAGTCCTGAAACGATGGCATAGGGCACAAAACTAAAAACATTATGGCATGATATTAAACTTAGCTACTTTCAGACAGTCTATATACTAATTAACAGCCCCGAAACATGGCCCAAACGGCTATACAAATAGAAGACAACGTAATACTGGCGTCTTTCAAAAGCGAACAAACACGGGAGATGGCCTTTACGCAACTGGTGCAGAAATACCAGGAGAAACTGTATTGGCACATCAGGCGAATGGTAGTAGAACATGAAGACACAAACGACATATTGCAGAATGTATTCATTAAAGTGTGGAAGAACCTGGCTGATTTTCGTGAGGAAGCCAACCTGTACACCTGGCTATACCGCATAGCTACCAATGAAACACTGACATGGATAGACCAGCAAAAACGCCGGGCATCGGCATCGTTATCGGACCATGAAACGGCACTGGAAAATAAGCTGGTAGCACAGAAGGGATTTGACGCACAGAAGATAGAGTGGAAACTGCAGCAGGCCATACAGGCACTGCCTGAAAAACAGCGTATTGTCTTCAACCTGCGGTATTATGATGAAATGCCGTATGAAGAAATGGCTGCGGTGCTGGATACATCGGCAGGTGCGCTAAAAGCATCTTACCACCATGCGGTAAAAAAAGTAGAGGCATTCCTGCTGGGAGAATTAAACCAATAACACATTAGAAAGTCTAACTATAAATGACACGGAGCAACGACATAGTGAATGAGTTGAGAGAGCTGAACAGCAGGCTTGCTGATATGCCGCGTCGTATGCCTTATCATGTACCGCAAGGCTATTTTGAAGTATTGAATGATAATGTATTAGATACTATCCGCCTGGCGGATGCACCGGAGCCAACATTCACCATAGGCAAAAACATGCCCTTTGAAATGCCGCAAGGCTATTTTGAAAGCCTGGCAGCCAATGTACTGAACAAAGCAGCAAATGAACTTCCTATTGATAAACCCAATCCGTATACCACACCTGCGGGGTATTTTGAAAACCTGCCGCAACAGGTATTGCAAGCGGTAAAACAGGCAGATAAACCGGCAACTAAGATAGTACCGCTGGGCAACCGCATATGGAAAAATGTGGGCTGGGCGGCAGCAGCAGTGCTGATGATAGGCTTGGGTATTGGCGGGTATAACATATACAATAACCAAAAACAACCGTCTATATCGGCACAACTAGCAGCCTTGCCGCAAGATGCCATTAATGATTATGTAGTGCAAAACATTGATGAATTTGATACAGATATGCTGGTAAGTAACCTAAGCACAGAAGGCTTACACAACCTGACGAATGAAATATCTGAACAGGATATACTGAACTACCTGGATGAAAGTGAGGGCGAACAACCCATTGTGAATTAATATATTGCAGAAAGAAATGAAACAGTTAATAAATATTATCGTATTGATGATGTTGAGTTGTACCACGCTGCTGGCACAACCCAGGGGTGAGCGGTTTGAAAAGATACATGCGATAAAAGTGGCGTATATCACCGACAAAATAAACCTTACAACCGAACAGGCAGAACGCTTCTGGCCGGTATATAACCGCTATGGCGATGAGATGCGCGCCGTGCGCCGTGCTTATAAAGAGCAACATGGAAACGCTATGCGCAATATAGATGAAGACATTGAAGCGCAAGAGAAAATATTGAACCTGCGCAAAAAGTATAAAGACGAATTTCTGAAAGTCATCTCTGCACAACAGCTATCGCAACTGTATGATGCCGAGCGCGAGTTTAAAAAAATGCTGATACAGCAACTGAAACAGCGCCGCGGTAACGCTAATGAAAAGCGCTGATTACAACCGGGCTACGGGTGTTTGTACATCGTGATAAAACAGGAATTGCCAGCCTTCAGCTATACCCTGTTCTGCATACTGCTCACGTAATTGCATCGCTTTTTTGCCATCGTAGTCGTACTTGGCCACGTATTTTATCTTCATCTGCTTTAGCTGCGGGGCTTCATCGCCACCAAAGAAGATTTTATCGGTACCATCGTCTATCAGGTACACAATATGCTGCGGACTGTGGCCGCCTGAATGGGTGAAGGTGATATAACCATCTATCGTACCGGTTTCGCCATCCAGCCATTGCACCTGCGATGAGGATAGCAGTGGCTCTATTTCTTCAGGTTGAAAAGAAGGATAGCCTGTTGCTAAAGCAAAATCGGCCTCAGGCCTGTAAATATAATAAGCAGCATTGGGGAAAGTGGTCTTTACCACACCATTGGCATCTTTATATATCACGCCACCAGCGTGGTCTTTATGCAGATGCGACATCAATACTTTCGTCACGTCCTCCGGCTCATAGCCCAACGCACGCAGATTGTTATGTATCTGCATTTCACCGTTCTCGGCCTTGAAGCCCAGGCCGGTATCCAGCACCATTACATCTTTATCTGTCACTACCAGGAAGGGGAGGATTTCTACCAGCAACGACCCTGTGGGGCGGTTGGTTAATTCATCATTCTGCAAACTAAACGGAACAAACTGTTTATCGTGCCCTACCGTAAAAACACCTTCGGATAATGGAAATATTTTAGCCACGGCGCAAAATTACGTCTTATTCCACAAGGTTCGTTTATTAGCGTATCATCACCTGCCTGTCAGAATCTAACCTCAACAATATAAATATGAGGATACTGAACGATAGTAAGGAAGAACCACCATAACTAAGGAATGGCAAGGTGATACCGATAACAGGTGCCAGCCCTATGGTCATAGAGATATTGATAGCAAAGTGGAAGAACAAGATAGATGCTACACAATAACCATATATACGGCTGAATGCCGAACGCTGACGCTCTGCAAGGAATAATATCCGCAGCATCAGTGATACATAAATGATGATGAGTATAGCGCTGCCAAAGAACCCAAACTGCTCCCCTATGGCACAAAAGATAAAGTCGGTATTCTGCTCGGGTACAAATGCATTTTTGGTAGACGTACCATTCAGGAAACCCTTACCCCAGAAGCCACCAGAACCGATAGCAATTTTTGATTGCTTTACGTTATAATCCGAAACGTTTCCTTTTTTAATCTCCCCTTTCTGTGTTTCTCTCTGGTAAGCCTGAGGAACATCTTGGCCCAATGTAGAATAGATACGCTCTACCTGGTGTTTCTGCAATACATGCTTGAAGGCAAAAGGCACCAGCACTTGTGAAAACAATATGCAAAACAACCATACGCCTACTATTATGATGCGCGCTACGATATTCCGTTTTAGCTCTCTACGTATCAGGTAGCCGCCGCCTATGGTCAGTGCCGTGATAACACCAAACAATATCCACCTATCAACCAGTAGTGTGGCCAGCGTTAAAGCCACCATAGAAAAGCCAATGATGAGTATGATATTCGGCAGCCCTTCCCTGTACATCACCAGGAAGAAGCAGAAATATACCAGTGCAAGCCCGGTTTCCTTTTGCAGGATAATGAGCACCGCGGGACCTAATGCCAGTGCAGCACCTATGATACGGTGCTTGAGCGTGCTGAAATTAGTTTCCGGCGATGACAGGAATTTAGAAAGCGCCAGGGATGTAAATATCTTACACACCTCACCCGGCTGAAAACGCACACTACCTACACCCAGCCACGAATGCGACCCTTTTACATCCACACCTGCAAATATGGTTATCAGCAGCAGGAAAAGCCCTATGGTGTATGAAAGGTATGCAAAGGAGGAGAAAAATTTACTATCAGTAAAAATGATAAGCAGCCCAACGAATACTGAAATACACAGCCATATGAATTGGCGCATATGACTTTTATTCATCATAAATATACTAGGGTCTGTACTGCGATATTCTACCGAGAATACGGCGGTAAGCCCTATAAGCACAAGCAATATGTAGAGTAAAAGTGTTACCCCATCTAACCTGCTGAAAATCGATTTACTGGTAGCGCTCATATAAAGTGCTGTCTCCTTAATTTTTATTCCCTGTTTTTATTTGTGTAATACCTGCGCAGGAACCTTTTGGCCTTAATGGTATCCTGCACCCTGCCGGCACTATCCTCTGCCAGGCGTAGCCTTGTTCTTCTTTCCATACGTGCCTGGTCCCTCAACCGTTGTGCCGAATCGATTGCATATATATACCTGTTAACCAGGTTGGCGTTATACAGTTTTTGCTCCAAAGGTTTTCGTTTAGCAGATACGCTGTCCAGCAGATATTTTTCTATCATCAGGCTGGCAACCGGGCCTGCCCATGTAGCACCATAGCCCGCATTCTCTACTATCACTGCGATGGCTATTTTGGGGTTCACCCTGGGGGCAAATGCTACGAATACGGAGTGATCCTTCATTTTCATTGCCTGCCCGTTCACCACGGCTTTGTTTTCCACGGTACCTGTTTTGGCGCATATTTCTATGCCATCCATACGTGCTACCGTACCTGTACCGCGCTCTACCACATCCTGCATACCGCGGGCTACGATATCGAAGGTAGAATCGGGAATGTGTGTTACCACGTGCTTTTCAAGATATGGTTTCAATACAGGATCTTTAGTATTGCCACCTATCGACTTCACGAAGTGGGGCTTGTAATAGAAACCCTTGTTGGCGATAATGCACATGGCATTAGCCAGTTGTATGGGTGTCAACGCTACCTCGCCCTGCCCCATACCTACAAAGAGCATGGTACAAGAGTTCCATGAGCCATTGTACATCTTGTTGTATGTATTACTATCGGGCAGCAATCCCTTGCCTTCAAATGGTATATC
Organism: Flavipsychrobacter sp.; assembly: GCA_036406055.1. Taxonomy (GTDB): domain Bacteria; phylum Bacteroidota; class Bacteroidia; order Chitinophagales; family Chitinophagaceae; genus Polluticoccus. The sequence continues at coordinate 10,036 of DASWWE010000179.1, forward strand.
CACACCCGTCTTTTCGCCAAAACTGAAAGACTTGCCATAATTGGCCCATGCCTGCACGCCTTTTTTTACATTGCCAAATTTCCTGGCATCTGCTATCAGGCGGAAGATGTGTACGAAGTAAGAGTTGCAGGAGTTTGCCAGCGCTACCCTCAGGTTGGCAGCGTGGCCACCACCACTGTGGGTGCAACCTATACGCCTGCCGCAGGCATAATAACCACCAGCGCAAGGATAACCAAATGATGGTGTAATAGCGCCCACATCCAGCGCGATAAGCGCTGTCATTGGTTTCATGGTAGAACCCGGCTGGTACGAGGCCTGCGTAGCCCTGTTTAGCAGCGGTTTGGTAGCATCGCTGTATAATTTTGAATAGTTGCGCGCCCTGTCCCTACCCTTCAAAAGGTTAGGGTCGTAACTCGGTGCACTCACCATAGCCAGTATGCCACCAGTGCTGGGGTCTATAGCTACTACGCTACCCAGTTTGTTCACCATCAGTTTTTCGGCATATTCCTGCAGTTCTGCATCCAGGTATAGTTCCAGGCTACGGCCAGCTATCTCCGGAGTATCTAACGCCCCACCCCTATATGGTTCACGTGGACGGTTAAAGTTATCGCGCTCCAGGAAGTGCACACCCCGCTGCCCGCGCAATACATCTTCATAGCTGCGCTCCAGCCCATTCATACCGGTATAGTCGCCCTGCAGGTAAGATGCATATTGCTCTTTCTTCAGCATTTCAGGAGACACCTCTCCTATATAACCCAGTATCAGTGCGGCACTTGCATTGGGGTACGTGCGTGTAAAGCGTTCTGCCATTTCAAAGCCCGGGAAGAGGTATATATTTTCCTGGAAACGGGCTGTTTGCTCAGGTGTCAGCTCTTCCATGAAGACCCCTTTACGCATCGGGCCATTTTTGATGCGGGTTTTATTCAGCAGTTTTTCAAATGTGGGTATGTCTATCCGCAGCGCCTGGCACAGGGCATTTGTGTCCAGTTGCCTGGTCACATTCCGCGGGGTTACCATCAGGTCATACACCTTCACATTATACAGCATGGGCCTTCCTTTACGGTCCATAATGGCACCGCGGGGCGGATATACCACCTTGCGCAGGATGGCAATATCATTGGCCATTACCTTGTACTTATCCTCTACTACCTGTAAAAAGAAAAGCCGTATCAGCATCACCACCGCGATACTGATAAAAATGAGCCTTATAACGAACTGACGCGGGTTTGCCGCAAGAGACATGTGCTAACTTATATTAAAGGGAATCCACAGCAAACCTAATGGAAAAAAGACGCATTTCATGATAGAAATACCGATGTTGAGAAACTTTTTTGCGAAGCCTGCAGCAACCCATTCTAAAAAAATATTTGTGAGAAAAGTTTTGCCTTTTTGGAAACAGACGCTACCTTTGCATCCCGCAACACCAGTTAGTCCGATGGTGTAAAGGTAGCACAACTGATTTTGGTTCAGTTAGTCTTGGTTCGAATCCAGGTCGGACTACACACAAACGCTCATAGTCAATAGATTATGAGCGTTATGTTTTACAGCGTGTTTAGCAGCCTATGATCGTCTATATTTTTCAAGTCAAGAATACAACACTTTGAGTGCAGTATCCAGCTAAGAATTACTCCTATCGTTCCACCACATTACCGGGCAAGCCATTCTAATATATTCAGCAATAGCTCTAAGTTGTCGTTGGGCATGTCTGAATTCAATCCAAACTTAACAACCCCAGAAACCTTCTGAGCAGTAAACATAGCTGCTTCTCCTGATACAACCACCTTTCCTGAACCATAATTACTGTAGGCCAATTGGCTTAAGCCATCAGCATTTATCATCTTCATGTCTTTACTGAATTGCCAGGCAACTTCAGGCATCAGTATTTTATATTTTGAATTGAAGCTAAGAATAGATGTGGCTTTCTCCGGTATCTTAAATGCCTGGCCGGTGTAAGTAATAATAGTGTCGATAGAGCTACGGGCGTCGGTTAGGCTTGTATGCTTCAACATATCATTATCAAAAGTAAAAATATCATATTTCCTACCCGGCCCTGCCATGGCAAATCCGTTGTACATAGTATAGCCAAGAGATCCTGCCAATGCTTCTGCTGCACCGGCAAACGGCATATGATCTGCTATCAGGAACAAGCTGCCCCCTTCACTTACCCATTTTCTGACTACCTCTACTTCTTCTGCCGCAAAAGCCTGGTGCACGGGCAACTGCCAATTACCTACGTTTTTCTCATTCAATGCATTGGCTATCACCAGTACTTTTACGTCATGTAGGGTTTCAGTTTTTATAGACCCCGCAAGTGTTTGCAAGCGGAAACCGATTGCCGTAACAACCTTTGCAAATGCAGCAAACTTATCGTCGGGTTTATGAAAATTATTATGCCCTGCATCGATCAATAAAAGCGGGCCTTCATTGTTTTCAAACAGAGGCTTCTTTACAATAGGCACATAGTCGTGATCAACTTCCTGTTCCTGCGAAAAACAAGTAAATGGGAGCCACATTAACATTAAAATAAGTTTTCTCATGATTACGTCTTTGTTAGATGATAAATTATAATGCCATGTAAATATACATAAGAATCAGATGCATTGTATATTTATGCATAATTATTCCCGGAACAGGATGCTTATCTGAAGAAAACGTCAAAGAATGTAAGTAAATACCGGTGCCATCTAACTGTCAGTTCTATAGGAAATTTCAAGTTGAAACAAATTTTGCATAATCACAAATGCTGGGGTTGACACATCCCGTTAAAAACAAAAAGCCTCACTATTGAGGCTTTTTGTTTTTGCTTTATTGCTATTCTACTTTTTCATTGAAAACAGCACATCCGCATATTCAGGCGTTTTATCAAATACACGTTTAGCGTAGGGGCACAGCGGCAATATTTTATAATCCTTTTCGCGCGCCCATTCTACGGCTTCTTTTACCAGCAGCTTACCCAGCCCTTTGCCTTCCTGCGAAGGGTCTACTTCTGTATGCTCTATGATAAACATGCCCTCGCCGGAGAAAACATACACCATCTCTGCAATGCGTTGGCCGTTATCTTCTATGTAAAAAGTACCCTTTTTACTATCGTATTCGTTTTGTACCGTTACCATTTTCTGAAAGCATTTAGACGGGCAAGATAATATTTCTATCTTTCATGCCTGTTATTGCCCCATAGATATGAGCCACCCGCTTTCTATTTTTTTATTACAGCTCATCATTATAATTGTTGCTTCGCGCATATTCGCTTATCTGTTTCAAAAAATAGGGCAGCCCGCAGTAATGGGAGAAATAATAGCAGGCATTGCATTGGGGCCATCGTTACTGGGTACACTATACCCTGCCTACACTGCATTTATTTTCCCCGCATCATCGCTGGGCAACCTGCAAATGCTGAGCCAGGTAGGCCTGATACTTTTCATGTTTGTAATAGGTATGGAGCTGGACCTGAATATCATTAAAGCCAAGGCCAAAGCAGCTACACTCATCAGCATCACCAGTATTGTGATACCCTATGCATTGGGTGTGGCCCTGGCATTTGGCATGCATAAGACCTATGCACCTGCTAATGTACCCTTTCATGCCTTTGCTCTGTTTATGGGTATTGCCATGAGCATTACGGCCTTCCCGGTACTGGCGCGGATCATACGCGAAAGGAAGATAGGCGATACCCGACATGGTGCCATAGCCATTACCAGCGCTGCGGTAGATGATGTTACGGGCTGGTGCATACTGGCCATTGTAATAGCTATTGTGAAGGCACAGGATATGTCTTCTGTTTTCTACTCTATAGCCGGGGCTGTTGCTTACGTATGTGTGATGCTCTTCATTATTCGCCCGCTGCTAAAAAAAATAGCTACGCAGGCAGGCAATGGCATCATCAGGCAATCTTCAATAGCCATCATTTTCATCATACTGCTGCTGAGTGCATGGAGCTGCGAGGTAATTGGCATCCATGCTTTATTCGGTGCTTTTATGACCGGGGTAGTGATGCCACTGGAGTGGGATTTCCGCAAGATAATCATCAATAAAATAGAAGACGTAGCGCTGCTGCTACTGCTGCCTATCTTCTTTGTGCTGACAGGGTTGCGCACACAAATAGGGCTGCTGAATACCGGTACACTATGGGCTGTTTGTGCATTGATAACGAGCCTTGCCATTGCGGGCAAACTAGGGGGCAGTGCATTGGCAGCAAAAATAACCGGCGAATCAAATTACACCAGCCTTGCTATTGGCGCTTTGATGAATACACGCGGGCTGATGGAACTCATCGTATTGAACATAGGCTACGACCTGGGCATCCTTACCGCAGAGGTATTTACCATGATGGTAATGATGGCGCTTATCACTACGCTGATGACCAACCCTATCCTGAATTTATTAAACAGGATATACGCTAAACAGTATTAATCTTTCTTATTATAATCGCCGCGCGAAAAGAATTTTTCAATAAGGCAATACAGGAATACAAAGAAGTAACGACTACCCATTTCCTTTATCTTCAGGTTCGATTTTCCGTATTTCCTGTTGGTCCAGCTATTAGGCAGTACTGTAAAGCTATAACCACGTATCACTGCCTTCAGCGACATTTCCAGCGTCAGGTTGAAATGCGGGGAAAGGATAGGTGCCAGCCCTTTTATGGTTTCCTTTTTATATAGTTTAAAGGCATTGGTAAAATCATTGTAAGGTATCCTGAATACAATGCGCACTGCATTATTCACAAAGCGGTTCAATATCAGTTTGTGGCGCGGGTAGTCTATTATCTTGCCCCCCTTCATAAACCTGCTGCCAAATACACAATCATAATTACCTTCTGCCATCTTATGGTAAAATGCCACCAGGTCATCGGGCGAGTCCGACATATCGGCCATCATAATGGCTACGCAGTCGCCTGTAAAGCGTTCCAGCCCGTAACGGATGGCATAGCCAAACCCATTAGGTCCCGGGTTGGTATAGTAAACCAGTGTAGGTATCTGCTGAGATAATTGTTCCAGCACCTGCAGGGTGTTGTCTTTTGAATTGTCATTGGTCACAACAATTTCGTGAGGTACGCCTGCATCCTTCAGTTTAGCGTGCAGCACAGGCAAGCTTTCCGGCAACGATTGCTCTTCATTATATGCGGGAATAACAACGGATAACTTCATAGTACTATCGTCCCAAAAAATTAAGCAGTTACCCTTTGCTGAAATGCCTGGTGTATCTGGCTCAAGATGTCTTCTACGTTGTAATGTAACTTCCAGCCTGGGTAGTGCAACTCAAACTTAGAGGTATCGCTTATCCACCAGATATGGTCGCCTATCCTGTTGGTTTCAGAATAAGAATAGTTCATGGGCTTACCGGTTATCTTTTCGCAAATAGCTATGGCTTCTGTCATAGAGCAGTTGGAGAACCTGCCACCACCGGCATTATACACTTCGCCCTGGCGTGGTGCCTGGTGGAAGTGCCAGAACATATTTACCAGGTCCCAGGCGTGTATATTATCGCGTACCTGCTTGCCTTTGTAGCCAAATACGGTATAATGATCGCCTGTAATAGCACATTTCATCAGGTATGAAAGGAAGCCATGCAATTGTGTACCGCTATGGTTTGGCCCGGTAAGGCAACCACCACGGAAGATGCCCACGTTCATACCAAAATATCGGCCATACTCCTGCGCTACCACATCTGCCGCTACTTTAGAAGCGCCAAACAGGGAATGCTTGGTATGGTCTATACTCATCAACTCGTCTATACCTTTTGCAAAATATGGATGGCTTTCGTCTATCTCCCAGCGTGTTTCTTTTTCTACCAGTGGCAGGTAATTGGGCGTATCGCCATATACTTTGTTGGTAGATGTGAATATGACAGTAGCATTCGGACAATGCTTACGTGTCATTTCCAGCAGGTTCAGCGTGCCATTGGCATTGATGGTGAAGTCTGTAATAGGCTCACGTGCTGCCCAGTCGTGACTGGGTTGCGCTGCCGTATGTACTATCAGTTCTATATCTGTACCGTATTGAGAAAATATAGTATCAAGGGCCTCTATATCGCGTATATCCGCTGCATGATGCTCGAAATTGGCAACGGCTTCTACAAGGCGCGTAGTATTCCATTCGGTAGATGCATCTGCACCAAACAAATACTTACGCATGTTATTGTCTATGCCTATTACTTTATCAAACTTATCGGCAAAAAACGCTACGGATTCGCTGCCTATCAAGCCCGATGAACCTGTAACCAAACACACCTTACCCATATTATACTACTTTATATTTATATATTTTATTTTTATTGTTTCTTTATAATAATCAGGATCTGCAATCAGCTCAATCTCTTTTATCACATCCAAGGTATTTTTATCGTCTAAGTACTTATAAAAATCTGTTGTATTTGCTACCCATCTATCAACCATAATGCCAGATTTCAGCAACTCTTTCGATACTTTATACTTTACTACCGAGCCATTTGCCCTGGTCATTTTCAGTATTACAGCAGGTGTAGTATTAAAAAACGTCTGCATCTTTCCTGCAAAAGTTTCTTCAATATCTATCTGCATCATCATCACCCAGTCTACCGGTATAGGTTTATTAATACCGGCAACTGCGTTTTTGGGCACCACCATTTCCAATGGCATAACGGACGGGTGGCGTTGCAACACTAAGCGCAACCTTTCGTTAGACGTAAAAGAGTCTGCAAAGGTATAGTTTTTACAGATGAAAAAATTTACAAGAAGATCGTCATTAAAAGGATATCGCCCATCAATACTCTCATAATCATACAGGATAACTTGCGGTGCTTTATCTATATAATGTTGATAATTATACTTGCCAAGTTTTTCTGTATACGCTGAAAAAGATTGAAAAACAGGCCTTGGGGAATAATTTAGCTTGTTTTCAAGAATATATTCACTATCCCATGGAAATACATCTATCGTTTTGTTCCCAATCAGGCTTAATACATGCTGAGGTATGTACCGCTTATCTGCCTGTGTTTGATATTGCTTAGTATTAAACGTTCCAAATTGCTGCCAATAATTACCCCAGAAAAGATATCGTTGTTCAAAGCTTTTATCAACCTGACGATTATCGTATTCTGCTATCATGAACAGTGCAAACAAAGAAAAACAAAGGACGGCACGGGCCATATATTTTTGATAGATTTCATCCAAAAGCTGCACAATACCAAACAGGAAAACAAAGGGTGCGTAAGCAAAAAATTCATAGTAGTGCTGCGAATCATTCCGGACTATCGATTGTTTCCTGAGCAGGAAGATGTAAGCAAATACCAGCAATGAGAAAAGAAGAGTAGATAGTTTACGCTGCTTAAAGCTGTATATAAGTGGTAAAGCTAACGAAAGCAATGTAAACAACAACAGGTAGCCGATATTTCTCTCGCTTCTGCTATAATTACCTTCATCTATATGCATTACATCATTATACCCTTTTATAATCTCAAACGCGCCTTTGATATAACCGGGAAGATGCACATGCAATAAGGCTGCCAGTATACCAATCAGCGCCAGCACACTTGCAAATATACATAATGCCTTAAGCAGCCGGATACGTTTATACACTAACAAATTCAATAAGTGCACACCCAGAAATGTAATGCCAATAAGGCCGGCATTCAGCTTCACAAAAAAGCAGAGGACAATACAGGCAGCCATCATGACAAAATAGAATGTTCGGGGTTCTTTATAAGACTTGAACATCCAGTAATAGATAAATACCGTTAGAACCAGGACAGATCGGAACCATGGTTGGTACCCAATAGCAGTGTGGTAACAACGACGATAAGGATGGCAATGAATTTTTCCTGAATACCCAACAGAAAATCGCGGAACACAAAAAAGAAATTGGCTACAAGGAAAACATCAAACACAAAAAATAGCCATGCCGGTATGCCCCAACCTATGCGTGTAGATAAAAAGCCCAAAGGCCCGTATGTGTAAACAATATCTTTCCCCCATACCCATTTTTCTTTCAAAGCATAATTCAGCGTCATCTGCCACGATACATCCAGACCTAACCATGAAGGCCCTTTATCCACCAATTCAGGATGGACAGCAAATGGCGTATTGAGCATGAAGATGGCAAGTATTGCTGCCACAATACTCCAGGTAGTGTATGGGTTTTTCAGATTTGCTTTCATGTATTAGCTTAACAAAGGTTTCAGGCTGATTTCATTTTCTTTTATCCAGTTAAATATATCAGAGAAAATATCTTTCGCATTCTTCTGTGGTGCCCAGGCTAGCTCACCGGATACTTTTGTGTTATCAGTAACATATATGCGCAGGTCGGCAGGCCTGTTTTCTTTTACAGCAGCTATATCTATTTTATTACCTGTTATCTCTTCACATATCTGCGTCATTTCCAGCAGCGATGCTGAACTAAAATTACCGCCCCCCGCATTGTACACTTTATTATTGAAGGCGTCTATATTATGTATCTGCATATCCACCAACCGTATCAGGTCGTCTATATGCAGCATATCACGCACCTGTTTGCCTAACCCACCATAACCTATATAACTTAGCGGTTTCTTCCAATAGTGACGGGCCATCCACAGTGTTACAACGCCCTGGTCGGTCTTGCCCATTTGGCGGGGGCCGGCTATTACACCAAAACGTGTTACGGCGGCTTTCAACCCATAAAACTCGCAGTACTCCTTTATCAGGTATTCGGCACTCAGTTTTGTGGTTCCATAAAATGAACGTGCTGCATCCAAAGACAGCTCTTCAGATATGCCTTTTGAACTGATACCTTTTATGGACTGGTTATCGGTAAAGGCAAACCGCGTTTCTAATTCTGCATAATCTGCATTTTCTATAAAACTGATGGGATATACGCGACTGGTAGAAAGAAAAATAAGATTGGCCTTATGCTTGATGCATGCGTTAAAGCAATTGATAGACCCGGTCAGGTTATTATTAATAACGTAGGTAGGTGACCCATCCAACCCGGACATTACCGAGGGTTCGGCAGATGCTTCTACCATGCAGTCAAAATCACCCAGTTGTTCCAGGTCTTCCGGGTTGCGGATATCGCCATGCACAAAGCTGATACCATGTTGCAAAAAAGCAGGCAGGTTCAGTTCTGATCCCCTGCGGCGCAGGTTATCGAATATAGTAATGCTATAAGCCGGGTATTTAAGTTTCAGGGTTATTGCCAGGTTCGACCCCACAAAGCCCGCACCGCCGGTAATTACGATTTTCATATGATTTGTGTTCAGCAACGGCGAAACTAATACATTATTTCATTCATTACCAGCCGTCACCATCGTTGCCCAGCCCGAAACCACCACGTAGTATGCCTGTAGGGTCTATACCCGCCCTGAATCCATAAGATGTTTGGTTAAACTTATCCCAGGCATACACAAAATCTACCCTCAGGAAGCGCAGTGCCTTAAAGCCCAGGTTATCTATACCGGCGAAGGTTTCTACATAGTAATTGTGGTTACCTGCATAGAAGGTGTTTGAGCCCAGCACCAGGTACCATCTTGCCTGTTTCAGCAGCGGTATCTTATTAGTCAACAGCCCTTTCATGTAGTATTCAAAATGCAGCTCACCATATATCTTTTCTGTATTGCTATTACGATAATAATTGGCTAGCTGAAAACTGTTGAGGTAGGGTGCCGCCAACAGAAGCTGGTTATCTGCCAGGTGCATCAGGTCGGGCAGGCTCACATACTTATCATTCAGGAAACCACCGGCGGCTATTTTATAAGATAAACTACCCAATAGTTTCAGGTTCATATCGTCTTCTATACTGAAACGCCATTTATCAAAGTCAGATACGCTATTAGCTACACCCGGCAAGCCCTTTTCATATACCAGGCTAAATAGCGGCAGGTTGCTGCCGTTGGCTACTTTATAGTCGGGATACTGAGTATACGTGTAGCCCGGTCGATACGTGACCCCTAGCTTCAGCAGGGCCGCATCATGGCGCTCCCATTTATAGGGCTTCAATACATCGGGCACATTGTCGGTCAGGTTTTCTTTTTTCGCCCATGTATAGTCGGTCGTATTTTGCAGTGGGATACGGGTTTGATAATCTGCTTTCACATCAAAGCGGAAGCCATTACCAAAGTTCTTTTCGTAGAATACCGCAGCGTTCCAACGCTCATACAGTTTCATATGGTTCTCCGCATATACCAGTGTATTAAAAGTATTATACAATGGCGTGATGGTACTGCGATAGTTGTACTGGAAAGCATATTTGCCCCCTTCTATACCTACACGCCACCACTTGCCACGCCATGCCCTGTTTTGCTGTATATAGTAGGTGCGCCCTATCAGGTTGAAATGCGTATTGCTGAAACCATAGCGCGCTGCCACTTTTGTGACTAACGAATATCCCGTATCTATAGTATAGGTCCACCCTATTTTAGGTACTATATTCAGGCCTTCTATCGTATTATAGTTTACCAATCCGTTGATGATAGAATTAGAGACAAATCGGTGTTTGTATTCTTTTGTAGATAAATTAATACCCGACAGCACAATATCCATGAAATCAATTTTGTTGTACTTCCGGCGCATACTATCTCTGTATGCAGGGTCTTCATACCTCAGGCGCACACTGTCTTTCACTATAAAATCTCGGCTTTCATCGGCTTCCAGCGGCACAGGCCTATTTACCCAGTAGGCAGTATCTTTTTTGTTTGCATCATGCTCGTATTGGCTGGTGATATTGGTACTAAATATGGTATCGGGCATTGGTTCATTTACTTTTTGCCCGTTATATACCGTTACAAAGTGCCCGGTAATATCAAAGCCGAATATCTTGAGCGTAGGATATAGCACCTGGCTTTTCACCACCCATGTGTCCTGTTTTAACAGCAAGTGTGCCTGTTGCACTTTCAGGGTATCTAGCAATTCCAGGTTGGCTGTCTTCGTCACTAACAGGTCTATGCTATGTATCGCCCAGTCTTCTTCTACTATATACATTGTTCCCTGGAAGAGCGGTTCATAGCTGCGTTTCGGCATTACTTTAATGCGTGCTACCATATGGCCGTTATCCATAAAGTTGCCTTCAAACTTATAACGGTAATAAAACAGGGCATTTTCACTAATGGGCGATATAAAGCCACGCGGGTTGATGCCTTTGAAGATGCTTACATTGTTTTCATAAAAAGTAACAATAGATGGCAATTGCGACATGCCTAATCCATTAGCCTCTCCGCTTTCGCGCACAGCTTTTATCACCGTACGCTGCCTGTCGCCATCTGAATAATAATCAGCCTGCTCTTCACACAGATAAAGTATGCCTTTACCTGCACTATCTACGCCCAGGTCGTCATTATCTATCTTCTCGCCCATGATGCGTTTAGGCGTTTCTCGGGTACGCAGTACCCCTTTCAGGTATATATCGGCCTGGAAAGATTTTACCTGTTGTAAGTGAAATTTCCTTTTAGCAATTGTTTTGCGGATGATGGGATAGGCAGGATCTTCGCCATTGGCTTTTATCACTACATCTTTCATCTGCAGGCTCTGGTCTTGCAGCGAAAAATTGTGTGTTATCGTTTCATCACCCTTTATTGTAACACTATACACACTGGCTTTAAAACCCATATACTGGCAGGTAACTTTATAGCTACCGGGTGCCAGACTCAACTGGTATTCCGCTTCCGCATTGGTGGTGGTACCATTGGTAGTTCCTTGGATATATACGGTAGCAAAAGGCAGGGGTTCCCCTTTGGTATCGGTCACCTTTCCTTTCAGTACACCGGCGTAGGCAGGCAGCGTGTAGAGTATAGTAGCAAGCAGCAGGGTGTAAAATTTCATGCAAACAGCTGGTTTAATATCAAGATAAAAAATTATGCCTGTGATTTACACAGGCATACATCTATATCGGCCGGGAAAGTAAAAAGTTACAGGAAGGTTAAAAAAGTCCGTTTACCTGTGCATCTATCCTTCTTACTACTTCCGCAAAATCTTCTTCTTTTTCCGCAAAATTCATTTTGTCTACGTCTATTATCAGCAGCGGGCCATCATTATACTGGTCTATCCACTTATTATAAAAGTCATTCAGGCGTTTCAGGTAGTCCAGCCTGATGTTTTCTTCATATTCCCTGCCACGCTTCTGTATCTGGTCTACTATCGTTGGTATTGATGCTTTGAGATATATCAGCAGGTCGGGCGGTGTCACCATTTTACGTAGTGCATTGAAGAACGAAGCATAATTCTCAAAGTCGCGCTTGGTCATCAGCCCCATTTCGTACAGGTTGGGGGCAAAGATATAGGCATCTTCATATATCGTCCTGTCCTGTATCACCGTCTTTTTACCATCGCGTATTTTTAGCAGTTGCTGCAGGCGGTTGTTCAAAAAGTATATCTGCAGGTTGAACGACCAGCGGTGCATGTCCTCGTAAAAATCTACCAGGTATGGGTTGTGCTCAATATCCTCGAAATGTGGCTCCCATTTAAAATGTTTGGCCAGCCTTGCTGTCAGCGTTGTTTTACCAGACCCTATGTTGCCGGCAACGGCTATGTGTTTTGGCGTGTTCTTCGGAGCCATATAATTGTGTGGCAGTTAAAATATTGCCGGGCTTGCAAATGCATTCCCAATTCCTCTAATATAGTAACCTATTTTAATAATTGCACCTGTAAAAACAGATTTGCAGCTATCAATTAATAATAATTTATTCCTATCAGCTTTCGTGCTTCAGATATAGTGGCCGATGCGCTGATGCGGGCTTTTTCCGCACCTTCTCTCAGTATTTTCTGTAGTTGGGCTTCATCTTTTTGCAGCTCGGCAGCTTTCTCCCTGATGGGTGCTATAAATGCCACCATGTCTTCTGCCAATTGCTTTTTCATATCGCCATAGCGTATGGTGCAGTTGTTATAGGCACTGCGGAATGTATCAGTTATTTCGGGCTTCGATACCAGGTGCATCAGTTGAAAGATGTTCTGAATATAGTCCGGCATCTCGCTGTTGTGCTCGGTAGGGCCGGCATCTGTTTTCGCCTTCATTACTTTTTTGCGTATCGCATCGTCATCATCGGCCAGGTACAGGGTAGCGTTTACGTTCTCGCTCTTGCTCATTTTACCTGCGCCATCCAGGCTCGGCACTTTTATCAGGCTATCGCCATAGTTGAAAGGATATGGCATGGGGAACATTTCAGAATAGCGGGTATTGAAACGATGCGCAAAGTTGCGTGCCATTTCCACGTGCTGCTCCTGGTCTTTGCCCACAGGCACTTTTACGGCTTTATGTATCAGTATATCTGCCGTCATCAGCACAGGGTATGTCAGCAGTCCGGCATTTACGTTATCGGGCTGCAGGCGCACTTTATCTTTAAAAGTAGGCACTTTTTCCAGCTCGCCTTTGTAGGCAAGCATATTCAGCATCAGGTACAGTTCGGGTATCTCCGGTATGTCGCTCTGCGCATACAGGGCTACCTTTTCAGGGTCCAGTCCGCTGGCTACATTTTCTGCTACCACGCGGTACACATTGCCGCGCAGGTCTTTCGGGTCGGGGTGTGTGGTCAGCGAGTGATAATCGGCTACAAAGAAATAGCAGTTATATTCATTCTGCATTTTCACATAGTTCTGCATGGCACCAAAATAGTTGCCCAGGTGCAGAAAACCCGTAGACCTGATTCCGCTTACAACGATCTCTTTACTCATAACGGCGGCAAGATACAAAAAGAAAAATCCTCCCGGTAAAAGGAGGATTTCTTATTACTATGTTTTGATTATTTATTTACGTTGTAAATCTTGTTCTATTTCGGCTTTCTTATCGGCTATAAAGCGGCGGGTACGTTCGCTTTCCTGTTGGGCGGCAGCTATTTGCTTATCAGTCATTTTCATTGCCTTGCCTTCGTTTTCCCTTGCTATGCTATCCAGCGATACAAAAATCTTTGCTAATACTTTTTCCTCCATCTCTCTTTCAACAGCTGTAGCATGGCTGCGCTTTACAGATGTTTCTTTAGCGCATGCGGCCAATAGTAGAGTTATTGTTAATAGACAAGCAAGGGTACGGACTTGGTACATGGTTTAGATATTGGTTAGTATCACTAAGATACCGCATATCTTCCATATTTTACTTTTTGTCTTTTGTAACCTTTTCCAATATTGCATCCAGTTCTGACACAGATATTTTTCCATCTTCATGAATAGGGATAGCGCCATCATTTTCGAGTATGGCTACAACTTTTCTGTGTACTTCCTTTGCTTCAGCTATCAGGTCTTCACGGGGACTCTCTTTATCATTATTCATACCCGTAACCTGGAGCCTCGTACCATTTCTACCTAGCTGGGACTGGCTCTCTGTCTTTTCATTTTCCACATTGGCGCGTGCAGACTTGTTTGTTACCATCTTGCTATCATCTTCTGCTTCCAGCCTAAAGGTTATAGGCAGGAAATAGAACACCTTTACTTTTTTCCCATCTTTCTCCCCCGGCACCCATTTAGGCATTGCCTTTACTACGCGCAGCGCTTCATTTGTCAATAATTGTTCTGTTTCAGACAATTTATTTAAATCTACGCTATCCGAACCCACCTTCACTTTTACTACCGTAGCATCTTTAATGTCTCCAGTTTCATCTATTACAAATTTTATCAGAATGCGTCCCTGCACGCCAGCTGTTCGCGCTTGTTCCGGGTATTTTATTTCTTTGGCTAAATAGCTCATCACGTCGTAATTGGCTGCAGGCATTACGTCTGCTACCGTCAGTACTTCGTCTTTTTGCTGTTTCACTTCCCAGTTTTTGCTTTTACAGCTCTGCAGTGCCACCATATTAAATGCAAGCGCACCGGTTAATACTATAGCAGCAATAGCAGCCACGCGGTTTTTGTTCGGGTTAATTTTCTTGTTCAGCATTTTGATTCTACGTTTTATGGGATGAATAATGAACGAATGTGTGAATGGTAACGTACAGGTTTTAAAGAGGCTGGCCACCAGCAATTGCTGATATTCGGTTTTATCATTGCAGGCTACTACATCGGCCTGATATTCGTGCAGTTGTTTCAGCTCTTTCTTCAGCAGGTGCAGAAAGAGGTTGGGCCAGCACAGGCATTGCAGCAGGTTCATCCATATTACATCTGCAGTATGTTTCAGTTGTATATGTGCCAGCTCATGTTTTATGATGGTATCATCCACCATACCATCGGGCAGGAAGATGTATTTACCCCAGCTACCGGGGCCATAGCCTGTATGCAGCAGCAGCGTATAGCCTTCATAAGGGATGGCCTTACTGCGCTTTATAACACGGTACAGTTTCAGCCAGCGCACAGCCATTACTACCAGCAGTGCTAATGCTAGAGTAGCATAGGCTACCAGCAGCCAGTCTGTTGCAGTTTCTGCTTTCGGTTTCAGTGCCTGCCCTACTACTATCTCTGGCAGTTGCACGCCCAGGTCGGTAATATTGGCTACACGGCTATAGGTTTGCTGCGGCAGTGTTACAAAGGGAATGGCAAATGGCAATATTGTGGCCAGCAGCAGGTAAGCCCTGTTGAAACCATGAATAGGCCTATCGCGCAGCAGCATACCATATATGGCCCAGAGCAGCCCTGTATAAGCTATTACTTGTGCTATGTATATCATTTGGTATCTTTTTTATCGGGTGATTGTTTTAGTTCTTTCAATACTTCTTCCAGTTCTTTTATGCTGATGTCTTTTTCCTGCGCAAAGAAGGAAAGCATACCTGCAAACGAACCATCGAAGTATTTCTTTACAAACTGCTTCATGGTCTTTTTGCTGTAGTCTTCTTTCTTCACCAATGGGTAGTAGCGATTCGATTTCCCGAAAGACTCGTGGGCCACATAGTGCTTATCTTCCAGTATTTTGATAATGGTGCTGACCGTATTATAATGCGGCTTCGGCTCAGGCAGCAGTTCTACCACATCTTTTACAAAGGCTTTATCCAGCAGCCATAGCACCTGCATGATTTCTTCCTCTGCTTTGGTTAATGCTTTTAATGGTGTTTGCATAGCTATCAACTAAGATTTTAGTAAATGTACTAATTATTTAGTTAAACAACTATTTTTTTAGTTAATAGAGATGTTTTTACAATTTGAATACAATTACGCTAAATTGTTTAGATTTGTCTAAAATAAAATTTAGGCACAAAAGTGAATTTCAAAGCACCTGATACATCCCTTAGTGAAGTTCATAACAGTATAGACCCTGCTAAAGCCCGCAGCCCCTGGCGTAAAATAGCAGCCTTCTTTGGTCCTGCATACCTGGTAAGCGTGGGTTATATGGACCCCGGCAATTGGGCTACCGATCTTGCCGGCGGCAGCCAGTTTGGCTACAAGCTGCTATGGGTGTTGCTGATGAGCAACCTGATGGCGTTGCTGCTGCAATCGCTCAGCGCGCGCTTAGGTATTGTTCAGGGACGCGACCTGGCACAATGCAACCGTGAGGTATACCCCCGTGGTGTCAACTTTATATTATACATTCTTGCTGAAATAGCCATAGCCGCCTGCGACCTGGCAGAGGTACTGGGTATGGCTGTTGGTTTAAACCTTTTATTAGGCATACCATTGCTATGGGGTGTTATTATTACATTCGCTGACACATTGTTATTACTCTACCTGCAAAAGCTGGGCATGCGCAAGATGGAGGCTTTCATCATCACACTGGTGGCCATTATAGGTAGTTGCTTCCTGCTGGAAATGTTCTTTGCCAAACCCGACCTGGGCGAGCTGGCCAAAGGTTTTATCCCATCCATACCCAACAATACCGCGCTATACATAGCCATAGGCATCATAGGTGCTACCGTTATGCCGCACAACCTGTACCTGCACTCTGCACTGGTACAAACTCGGAAGATAAACCGGGATGACAATTCTATACGAAAAGCTATAAAATTCAATATCATCGATAGTGCCGTGGCACTGAACATGGCGCTGTTTGTAAACGCGGCTATACTGATACTGGCTGCAGCTGTATTCTTTACATCGGGCAACCAGCACGTAGCTGCGCTAAAAGATGCACACCAGCTACTGGCGCCGATGCTGGGCAATACCTGGGCCTCGCACCTCTTTGCCATAGCTCTGATAGCCGCCGGCCAAAGCTCTACCGTTACCGGTACGCTAGCCGGGCAGATAGTAATGGAAGGCTATCTGCGCCTGCGCATCAACCCATGGGCCCGGAGGTTACTTACACGGATGCTGGCCATAGTGCCGGCTGTTTTAGTAATCATGATAATGGGCGAAGAGATGGTAGATAGCATGCTGGTATTCAGCCAGGTGCTGCTGAGCATGCAGCTGGCTTTTGCAGTTATACCGCTCATCCACTTTGTGAGTGATAAGAAGCGCATGGGCATTTTCACCATCAAACCGCTTACCAAGGCTGCTGCATGGCTGATAGCTGCGGTTATTGTAGTGCTGAATCTTAAATTAGTATACGAAACTGCGCAGGACTGGATAGCTGCTACCGATAGCACGGCACTGAAAGGGCTTATTATATTTGGCGAACTGGGTTTGGTAGCACTGCTGGGCATTACGCTTATCTATCCGTTCATCCTGCGCAGCAGGGAGGCGACCAGTATAGATGTACACCAAAAAGTAGAAATGGACACATTGCAAACCACCATATCAAAGCCTTTTAGAAAGATAGCCCTGGCGCTGGACTATAGCGATAAAGACCAGAAGGTGATACAATATGCCATACAACTGGGCAATTACGAAACGGAATATACCCTCATACACATTGTAGAAAGCGCACAGGCACGCATGATGGAAGACCAGGCGAAAGACTACGAAACCATCAAAGACAAGGAACAACTGTACCGGTACGTAAAATTCTTCACCGACAGGCAGCATAAAGCTGAAGGTTTGCTGGGCTTTAAAGACCGCGCTAAAGAAATAGCCCGTATTGTAAAAGAAACCGATAGCGACCTGCTGATAGTAGGTAGCCACGGACACAAAAATATCAAAGACCTCATCTTTGGCGAAACCATCAATTCCGTAAGACATATGATAGACGTGCCGGTGTTCATAGCGAGATAATGTATACATTGCAGTTATAAATCACGAAACATTATGTTCATCAAGTGGATCATCATTATAATGGCA
>DASWWE010000180.1:0-43616 GCA_036406055.1 Flavipsychrobacter sp.
TGTTTCAGTGTGTCATAAGGCGTTTGATATACCAGGTTTAGTTTGAATACAACACGGCGGCTTTGCAGTCTTTTATAATTATGTAGCCTGGCATTGGTCAGGTCGGTATTCGAGCATACCAGTTGTTCTCCATTTAATGTGCGTATGCGTGTTGTTTTCACGCCTATGTATTCTATTACGCCTGCTTTGTCATCTACTACTATAAAGTCTCCTATTTCAAAAGGGCGGTCGAAGAAGATGACGAAATAGCTGAACAGATCGCCCAGTATGGTTTGTGCAGCCAATGCGATAGCTATACCGCCTATGCCCAGTCCTGCTATTATGGTGGTGATGTTGTAACCCAGGTTATCTATAAAGAATACAAACCCCAACATCCATATAATGATATTCAGTATAATGATAAGCCCCTTCGCCTGCTTTTCTTTAGCATCACTGTTTTCCTGCTTGCGTATGAAGGTGAATATAAACTGCTTTACAATAACAGTGATGGCACGAAGCACAAAGAACAGTACAATGACCATGAGTATGGCATGCAATATTTTATCTGCTTTGGCAGGCAGCTTCAGGTAAGATGTTGCCGCATACACCGCGCCGGTATATAGCAGCGGTATCAGTGTTTTTTCGGCCACCGATACGATAAAATCATCTAATGCATTCTCTGTACTGCTGGCCCATTTTTTAATTGTCTTTATAATGGTCTTCTTAAGTAGTCCTGTAATGGTAAAACCCGCAGCTATTATAAGGACAACGATCCCCCAGTCTGTTATGCTATTGCCCAGTATTGTTGTATTCCATATATGGTTCATGGATGTATCACGTTGTGTATAAGTGAATGAATGTGGTAGTAAATGATTAGCTAAGCACAGGCGTCCGTAGTATTAGTTTTGTTTCGTAGTCTTTACCACCGTCATAGCCACGCGGCTTTATACTCAATACAGGTATATTGGGATTACTTATCATTTTCTTAGCATATTCTTCAATGAAGAATCGCTTAAGGCTGCGGCTTAGCGTGGTGGTCATAACAATAAGGTCGGCCTTTGTTTTTTTACCCCGCTCAATTATGGTTTCGGCTATTTGTTTCCCCCAGTAGTATTCATGGTCTACAGGTGTTTCTGTCATAGAAAGCTGTGCCTCTGTACGGGAAACGATTTTCTTTACCCTTTCAAAATCCGAACTGCTTTTATTTGCAGTACCAAAAAGTAAAACGGATGCTTTGTTCTTATTTATGATGGGTTCTATAAACTGGTATTTTTCCAGTATGCCGGCCACAGGGCGCACAGGGAACAATATGTTTTTAAATTCCAGGGATGAGGCATTTTCAGGTACAGTCAGCACCGGGCAGTTAGCATGTTTCATTACTTTATAAATATGGCTGCCTGAAAGATAGGTCTTGAGGCTCTTACGGCTGTTATGCCCCATTACTATCAGGTCGCAATTCAGCAATTCGGCCTTCGAGCAAATGATGTAGGGTGTAAAGCCATTTTCAAGTTGTGCATAGCAGGGAATGTTATGGTTGTTGCGCACTTTTCTGGCCAGTGTTTTCAGGTTTTCAGAGCGCGATATTTCCATTTCCAGCACCAGCTCTACAACCGGTACATTCATGCCCGCTGTAGGTATCATATCTTCGGTTTCCAATACGTTCAAAAGGTATAGGGTGGCATTATGCCGCTTACACATCGCAATGGCAGTTTCCATTGCATTAAGTGATGATTGGCTAAAGTTCATAGGTACCAGTATTCTTTTTATCTTATTCATAGTCGTTCCTTTTTTAGAAGGTTAATAATATGTGATGGGCCGGTAATGGTATGCAGGATTAGTTGGCAGATAGGGTTGTGGCCATATGATGATTGAATGTGATGGGTACCGCTGCCGGGTTGTTTTCCAGTCGTTTTTCTACATAGGCCGAATGCATGATGCGCAGTATGCCCATATAGTCCATTTTAAATTCTACCAGGTCGCCTACTTGCAGCTGACGTTTATTGTCACTCAGGTCCACTACTATCATATCAGAGCTTGCCCCCGCTATTTGCATGTTTTCATCTGCAGGTGTTATATGTCCGTCTTCTACATCCAGCAAGCCTATGTCTACAATAGCCCTGCAGGTAGTGCCGGTAAGGCTTTCATCTATTTCGGTTACATGGCCTGCCAGGTTGGTTCCCATCTTACCATCGGGTATTTTGGGTTTTTCGTTCAGTTCTATGATTTCGGCATATAGCTTGAAAACATCATTATGCATATGGTCATAGGTTTCACCGGTGTATACATTGGTGCCCAGGAAAAGGGTTTCACCTACCCTGAAGTGGTTGATACCTGTTGGCAACATCCCTCTTTCAATAAGGGGTATGGTAACAGATGCCCCACCCGAAACATAAGGCAGGTGGTGCCCGAATTTAGCAGCTATCAGCTCTTTGTACAGTTGCAACTGCATTAGTTTATCATAGTCGGGCAATACGCCGTACATGCATGTCAGGTTTGTGCCAATGCCTGCAATTTCTATATGCGGCAATTCCATTACCTGCGCATAGAAGTCTATAAACTGGTCGCGCATCACACCTTCGCGTAGTTCTCCCATTTCCAGCATGATGACGATTTTGTGCTTTTTATTTTGCCTGCTTGCGGCGTCCGACAATAGTTTTATCGTTTCGTATTCCGTATTAAAACTGATATCGGCATAGGCTACAACGTTTTCAGCATTTCTTTTTGCCGGTGGCTTTATAAATACTGTTTCTATCTCCGGCGCTATCGCTTTTATAGCCTTTAGGTTGGCTATGCGGCTATCGCATATCTGCTTCAGTCCAAGCCCTGCCAGTTGCTGCAAATAGGTTTTGTTTCCACAAAGCATTTTGGCTACTACAGCCCAGCTAATATTCTGCGCTGCAAACAAGTTGTCCAATTGCCTGTAATTCTCTTTTAATTTCTTTGTGTTTAATGTTATAAATGCCATACTAGTTTTCCTTTTTTAATCTCATTTCCAAATACTTATTCTTAAATCCAAGGCTTTCATACAGTTTCTTAGCGGGGTTGTCCGGTTCTACATGCAGCGCAATATCGCCATTGCAATGGGTGATGGTTTCATGCATCAATTGCTTGCCAATACCCTTGCCGCGATATTGTTCATGCGTTGCTATATATACCAGTATATTATCCGGTATATATCCATTCATGCCTGTTTTGTTTACTATTACTGCACCTGTCAGGTGGTCGTTATTCCATGCAGTGAGGATGGTGCCACCCGGTGTGTGGCGACTGAAGACATAGTCTATGGCTTTGTTGATATCCTCTGGCGTATCGCCGTATTTTCCCAGGTGGGTAAAAAGAAATTGTGTAATGTTTTTTTGTTCCTCCTGTGTCAGGCGGTTCTCTTTGTTGTAAATTCTGATCATAACAAAAATAGAATAACAGCAGGCGTAGCCTGTTGAAAAACGTATAGGTAGCCATGTGCCTGGAAAGGCTGGATTACCTGTTATACCTGTTATTGTTTATCAGCTCCTTTAAACTGATTTTTGCAAAAAGGGCCGTAGCCCGAAGCTTGTGGGAAACATTAGTAGCTATACTGGTAGAATTTCAAAAATTCGATAGCCCAAATCATGATCCCGATTAATAAATCTTTACAAAGGTACGAAAAATAGGGGAGACAGGCAAGCTATCTCTTTAGATAACAATAGCTTGAATGGGTATGTGCTTATAAAACAGTGCGTAAATGCGCTGAAATAAATGCTTTCGGCAAGTTATTAATGAAATGATAAAATGATGCCTTCGTTAAAAGGCATCATGAGTGGGCCACATGACTCAGGGCTTATACAGCAGGCGCACAATACCACAGTTATATACCTGGCTATCGTTCAGCTTCAGCTGGCGAAAGGTATCCAGGCCGTTGAAAATGCCATCGCCTTTGCCCAGTGCCACAGGGTTTAGAAACAGGTGGTATTCATCTATCAACCCCTCTTTTACCAATGCCGATACAAAAGAACTGCCGCCATATACAATCAGGTCTTTACCCGGTTGCTGTTTCAGTTTGTTCACTTCGGCTGCTATATCGCCGGTAGCTACGCTGGTGTTGGGCCATATGCTTTCGTTCATGGTTTTGGTAAATACTACTTTATGCAGCGCCGTAATGCGGGTGGCCACCTCGTGCATCGGGTTATCCGGCTGCGTGTTTACATATTCCCAGTAGGGTATATAATCTACCGCCAGCTTGCGGCCTATCAGTATCGTATCGCTGCTATCGGCCAATGCCAGCACATGAGGGCGTATCTCTTCCCATGCCCAGGTCACCCATGTTTGTTCATCATTCGGTCCGGTAGATACAAAGCCATCTATAGATGTCTGTACTTGTAACTTAAGTTTTCTCATATCTTTTGCAACTGTTTGATTGCGAATATATGCAGTTGTTTGGTTGCGGAAAAACTTTCTTTATATTAATGAGACGAATCAACTAATTAACTGGTTAACTAATCAACTAACCACCAATATCTATATATCACATATTTTCTGTATTTTTGCAGTAATGCAAACTAAGAATTACGATTTAGACAATATACTTTCCAATCTTAAGATAAAGGCGCTCAACGATATGCAGCAGGCCGCACTGGCTGCTACTGCCGCTGATAACGATATCATCCTGCTATCGGCCACGGGCTCGGGCAAGACCCTTGCCTTCCTGCTGCCCATACTGGAACTGCTGGATTATGATAACAAGCGCACCACACAGGCGCTGGTGGTAGTACCATCGCGCGAACTGGCGCTGCAGATAGAACAGGTATTCCGCACCATGGGTACGGGCCTGAAAATTACCTGCTGCTACGGCGGCCACCTGCGCGAAACGGAAGAGAACAACCTGGTAGAGCCACCTGCGCTGATAGTAGGTACGCCCGGCCGCCTGTGCGATCATATCCGCCGCGAGAATATAAAGGTGGATACCATAAAAACATTGGTGCTGGATGAATTTGATAAATGCCTCGACTTGGGCTTCCAGGAAGAGGTGGAATTTATCATTGATTCCCTGCCCAATATCAATAAGCGCATCCTTACATCGGCTACGCGCCCGGAAGAGATACCCGATTTTGTGGGTTTGAACGAACCCACTACGCTCGATTTCCTCACCGGCGAAGAGGCGAAGGAGGTAAGGCTGGAAGTAAAACAGGTATTGTCTGATGACCGCGATAAGCTGGATACGTTGTTTCGCCTGTTGTGCATACTCAATCGTTCTACCATCGTCTTCTGCAATCACCGCGAGGCCGTAGAGCGCACCAGTGCTTACCTTACCGAGAAGGGCATCAATAATGAATTTTACCACGGCGCTATGGAGCAGCGCGAGCGCGATAGCGCCCTGTGCAAATACCGTAATGGCAGCACCAATATTCTTATTACTACCGACCTCGCCGCTCGCGGGCTCGATATACCGTTCATCCGCTATATTGTACACTACCACCTGCCGCATACCGAAGATAGCTTCACCCATCGCAATGGCCGAACCGCCCGTATGGAAAGCAGCGGTACGGCTATACTCTTGTTAGGTCCGGATGAGAAACTGCCACCCTATGTGGAACAGGATATAGAAACCATCGAAGTGCCGGAAAATCCCAGCCTGCCCGACAGGCCCAAATGGGCCACGCTATTTATAGCTGCGGGTAAAAAGGATAAGGTGAATAAGATTGACATCGTTGGCTTCCTGTCAAATAAAGCAGAATTGAAAAAAGAAGACATCGGCCTGATAGAGGTGAAGGATTTCTTCTCCTTCGTAGCCGTGCGCCGTCAAAGCGTCAACTTCATCCTTACCAAGATAAAAGATCAGAAAATAAAGAATAAGAAAGTGAAGATAGACCTGGCGCGGTAGAAACAAAAAGCGCAAAAACACTATGAAAACTATCAAAAACTATCAACAGATATTCCGATTGTTAATTTGTGAGGATAATTGCTTAATAAATCGCAAACAAATAAAATAACATATCCTCCCCTTCAGGGAAGTACAGGAGGGCAGAAACAAAATACAGTTCCTCAAAAACCGGAAACAAAAAGAAACAAAATCCCACCTCCTCCCCTTGGGGGAGGCCGGGAGGGGCTAAACAACAAAACACATGTCATTATATACAACAAAGTCGCCTGTAACCATTACCTGCCACAAACGCCTGGCTCCCTATTTGGAACAAGAGGTGAAAGAACTGGGCTTCGAGGTAGAAGAAACCTTTATAACAGGCGTACATCTCTTTGCCACCATGAATGACTGCATCAAGCTGAACCTGAACCTGCGCTGTGGCAGCCAGGTGCTGTATAGCCTCAAGCAGTTCACCGCAGAAAATGCGGATGATATATACAACAATGCCGTAAAGCTGCCGTGGGAAGAAGTATTGCCGGAAGATGGCTATTTCTCCATCACCAGCAATGTGATGAACGATACCATCAACAACAGCATGTTTGCCAACCTGCGTGTAAAGGATGCCATTGTAGACCGGATGCGCGAAAAAACAGGCAAACGCCCGTCTACAGGTGCTGAGCTGAGCGGCGCGGTAATACACCTCTTTTGGAAGAACGACCATGCAGAATTGTTCCTGGATACTTCGGGCGATTCACTCGCACGCCATGGCTATCGCAAGATACCCGGCCGTGCCCCGATGCTGGAAGCACTGGCAGCATCTACCATACTTGCCAGCCAGTGGGATAGGAAGTCACCCTTCGTCAACCCGATGTGTGGTTCGGGTACACTGGCAATAGAGGCCGCGCTGATAGCTACCAATACACGCCCCGGTCTGTTCCGTACCAATTATGCCTTTATGCACCTCATCGGTTACGATGAGGAGGTGTATGCAAAGGAAATGGGTATACTGGATGAACAGATACAGGATGTGCCGGGATTGAAAATCATAGCCAGCGATTACAGCGATGTGGCGATAGCTAATGCGCGTAAGAATGCGATAGCTGCCGGCGTGGTGAAGATGATAGAATTCCAAAAATGCGACTTTGCTGATACCACCGTGCCCGAGGGTGAAAAAGGGGTGATGTTTGTAAACCCTGAATACGGCGACAGGCTGGGCGAGGAAACTGAACTGGAAGAAACCTACGGCCGCATCGGCGATTTTATGAAGCAGAAATGTAAAGGCTACTACGGCTATGTATTTACCGGAAACCTTGACCTTGCAAAGAAGATAGGCCTTAAAGCCAAACGCCGTATCGAATTTTACAACAGTACCATCGATTGCCGCCTGCTGGAATATGAACTGTATGAAGGAACAAGAAAAATGGTAAAAGAAACAACAGAATAGATTTTATAGAATGGATTATCGATAAGGTGTTTCTTTTTGAAACAGCTTATTTTGTTACATTCGCGCTCTTATAATTGGATATGGCTACTACAAAAATTACAGTTAACAACAATGGCTCTCTGAAGATAGAGGGCGACTTCGAGATAGTGGATAAAGACGGTAACGCATATGGCCTGATGGGCCGTGAGGTTGTGTCTATATGCCGTTGCGGTCTTTCTAAAAACAAGCCCTTTTGTGATGGCAGCCACAAAGGCCATTTTGAACACGAAGCAATAGCCTTCGATCTGCCACCAAAGAAACAAGCTTAGGATATGCTTACTATAAACTTTACACCACATCCTACTTTAAGTACAGAGCGTCTTATCCTGCGCGAAATGATGCCGGAGGATAAACACGTTATGTTCTCCATGCGTTCCGACCCGGAAACGATGCGTTATGTGCCACGCCCATTGGCAAAAGGAGTGGAAGATGCGGAAGCGCTCATCAATGTGATACGTAACAATGTAGCTACGAACGAGGGCATCAATTTCGCTATCACGCTGAAAGATACCGGTGAGATGGTGGGTGCTATTGGCTACTTCAATATCTCAAAAGAGAACCACCGTGCAGAGCTGGGCTATATACTGCATAAAGACCACCAGGGTAAAGGCCTGATGCAGGAAGCCATAAAAGCCGTGATAGACTTTGCGTTCAACGATATGAAGCTACATGCCATTGAAGCCGTGATAAACCCTGATAATGCTGCGTCTATACAAGTAGTAGAGCGCAATGGTTTTACCCGCGCCGCATTCTTTAAAGACTATATCCTGCACAACGATGCATTTGTAGATGCGTACGTTTACACACTACTTACGCCGCATCGTTAACCGGCAATACCATACGCAGGCTGCCGGGTTTTATCACAGCGTGCAGCTCTGCGGTCTTGTTCAGGTATTCGCCATCTACCTGGAAGTGGGCAGGCTTTTTCAGCTTGATGGTAAGTTCTTTAGCTTGCAGTATCTCTGTCTTGCGCTTATCAAAACGGCTGACGTTGCAGAGCATCTTCAGTATTTCCCATAGCGACAGGCGTTTCATTACAATAACCTCAAAGCGTCCGTCACTTATATCGCCTTCGGGATTGATAACAGCACCTGTGCCGTATTTAGAAGCATTGGCTATTACGATCATCAAGGCATTGCGCTGTATGGTTTTACCATCGAGTGTCAGGGTGGCTTTGAGTTGGCTTTTATTGGCTACCACGCGCCATGCTTCCCGCATATAGCCCCATTTGCCACGGTGGTCGCTATCTTCAAAGTACTTGATGAGTTGGGCATTCATGCCTATATCGCTCAGGTGTATAGATAGGTGATCGTTTATCTCTATCAAATCTATGGTTTTATCATCTCCATTCCACAGTATTTCCAGGCAGGCCTCGGGCGTGGCAGGAAAGCCCAGTTCACGGGCCATGCCATTGGCAGAGCCTGCGGGTATCAGCCCGGTAAGGATATTGGTGCCTGCCAGTGCAGTTGCTACCAGTTTCAGGGTGCCGTCACCACCCACAGCTACTACCATATCTGGCTTCCAGTCTTTTATCCAGTACTGCAGGGAGCTGTCATCGTCTTTACCGCTAAGGGTAAATAGCTCTGTAATGATGTATTTACCGCTGCAGTGCTCCTTGATAATTTGTTCAAGAGAAGCCTTTGGCTGCCCGCCCGATATAGGGTTGATGACAAACAGTACGCGCGAGCCGGGGGATAGTGGCATGCTTTTTAATTTGTTGTTAACCAATAATAAACCGCTATTGGGTTTGATAAATGGTATAAAAAAACTGCGCCAATGGGCGTATAGTCTGTTCAGACTGAATACAATGCCGGTGGTAAAAGTATATCACGGCTTTGGCGATGATGAGGCGCTAAAGGTGCATGGCCACGTATTCAGCGTGTCTCCTTTCGGCAGAAAGAGCTTTAAAAATAAGGTGCTGCGGAATGCTTTGGCGCTGATACGCCTTTTTATGGTAAAGACTAAACCGCGTGTAGAAGTGACACTGCACTGGATGGGGCAAAACTATACCACTATTACAGAAGATGACGGCTTCTTTGGGTTTGAATGGAAAGCACCGCAATTACTGCCTACGGGGTGGCACGATGTGGCAGTATCGTTTGTGCACCGCAGGTGGGGGGAAATAACAGGGCATG
Organism: Flavipsychrobacter sp.; assembly: GCA_036406055.1. Taxonomy (GTDB): domain Bacteria; phylum Bacteroidota; class Bacteroidia; order Chitinophagales; family Chitinophagaceae; genus Polluticoccus. The sequence continues at coordinate 9,434 of DASWWE010000180.1, forward strand.
GCAAAATATTCATCCCCGGCGATTCCAGCATCGCCTTCATATCAGATATAGATGATACCTTCCTCATCTCGCACTCATCCAACCTGAGAAAAAGGCTGTATGTACTGCTGACGAGTAATGCACGTACGCGCAAACCATTTGAGGGTGTGGTAAGGCATTACCAATTGCTGGCACAGGGTGGCCGGCCATTCTTCTACGTATCCAGCAGCGAGTGGAACCTGTATGATTACATCCGCAATTTCGCTGACCATAATGGGATACCCGATGGCGTGTATCTATTGAACCAGATAAAGCACATCAGCCAGTTTTTGAAGACAGGGCAGAATAATCACAACGGTAAGTACACACGTATTGTCAGGCTGCTGAAGACGTATGAGGATAAACAGTTTGTGCTGCTGGGAGATGATAGCCAGCAAGACCCTTTTATCTATCAGCAATTAGCTAAAGACTTCCCGGGCCGCATCTTGTGCATATATCTGCGACATGTACGTGAAGACAGGTATGAGATTGTAAGTAAGTTGCAACGCACTATGCAGGATGAAGGTGGGGAGATATGCTACTTTCGCCATAGCGAAGAAGCTATAGCACATTCCCGCAAATTCGGGTTGATAAAAGACTAATTGAAATGAACCGCTAAGCCTGCATAATAGTTAATGCCGGGTGCTGCATTATAATACCGCGCACCGGCTGCATTGATATCATTACCCAGGCTATACGTTTCGTTGAGCAGGTTGTTACCTCCCGCAAATACATCGGCCACCCAACGCTTGTATTTCCATTTATATCCCAGTCGCGCGTCTGCAATAGTGTAGGCATTGGCATAAGTACTATTTGCGTCATTTAGTGGAATTTTATCGTTGTAATAACCATTCAGGTTCAGGTATAAGCCAATGTGTGTGGCAATATCGATACCCAGCGCAACTGTATGCGGCGGTATACCCGGCAATGCCTTACCGGAATAGTCTTCATTGAGTTGTATGAAGTTTTGATACCTGAAATGATTGTAGGTATAAGAAGCCTGTATATTGAAACGGTTTATAAACAGCGACTCATCCTGTATGAAGCGATAGCGTAATAGTGCTTCTGCGCCTGCCTGGTCTGTGCTGCCTGCATTTACATAATAATCGCCACCTGCAGCATCGCGGCGCTGCGCTATGGTATTTGATAATTGCATGTAGAACACTGCGAAATCATAATACAAACGGCCATCCAATATATATCCACGTGTGCCGACTTCATAGTTCCAACCCTCAGTAGGCACTAAGGCTAAGTTCGCAGCGCTGCCGGTAGGTACTAACTGCTCCGTAGCGGGTGGTGTATAGCCTTTCGCCACAGAAGCGTAGATGGCATTATTGGTATTGACCTTATACAGCACAGCCAGTCGTGGTGAAACCTGCACCGGGTAGATACGTTTTATTTCAGGGCGCTGCGTTGGGAATAACTGTTGCAACCTTGTTTCATAGCGATTAACACTCAGTCCACCTGTGAATGACCACCGGTGTAACTGCCAGCTTAGTTGCGTAAAGCCAAACAATATGTTATTGCTCACTTCGTTTTGCTGCTGCATGTTACCGGGGTTACCTGCAATGTTCTGATAGGTGTTTTCAGAGCTATAACCTTGCTGCACTTCGCCACCCAATAGCCATTGCAGTGTGCTTGCGCCTATGCTGTTCTCATACTTCAACGTTTTACGCGCACCTAAGTTGGGCTGTGCTACATGGGAGTAATTGCGGATGGTGGGATTGATAAGACGGGTGTAAGTAGCAAACGCAGTAGCCGTAGATTGCCAGTGTGGGTTGTAGGTATATTGATAAGTGAAACCACTCAGGAAACTGCGCTGGTATATGGCCGCTTTGTTATCTATTGCTCCGGGAATGTTATTGGCTGTGGGCCTTGCTTGCTGCGGATTTTGTTCGTATTGTGCTAATGTGAGGGCACCCGGTGTTTGGTAATATAAGTCGCTATAAAGGAAATGGGCGGATAGAGAGCCGTGGCCACCATTATTCAATACTGCATCCCAAGATATAACATCCCTTCGCAATGCAGATTGCTGCCGGTACCCATCGCTCGACAGATGTTGATACCGCACGGTATTCTGAAAGGAAGAGTCGCCAATGCGAACCTCCGCCATTATATTCTGCTGATTAAAGCTACCAGTAGTATATGCTATGCTGCCACCTGTGTGCCATATTTCCGGTGTAATGCTGTTGATAAGCATAACACCGCCCGTACCAGCGCCATATAGGCTGGCCCCCGGCTCTTTTATCACCTCCAGCGACTGAATATTGTAATAGCCTAATTGGTTGAGATAAGTAGTGCCGCCTGCATCGGTGAACGGAATGCCATTGTAGTAGGTTTTGATATTGCGCACACCAAAAGGTGCATTGTAGCTACTGCCACGAATGCCAAAACGAAAGCTGCCCGGCGAGCGCTCTTCCATACGAAGTCCGGGCATATTGTTAATGGCAGGCAGGATACTTGTGTTATTAAACCTGCTTAACTGTTCACTACGTACTATGCTGATGGCTACAGGTGCATCTATAATATTCGTATGCTGTTCGTATGCACGCACTACTACTTCGCTCAATGTGCCACCTTTTAAGGAGTCTGTTGGGATGACGAGTGTATCTGTTTGAGCCATTGCATAGACAGGACATATGCAAGCAGCAAGTAGCAGTTTATTCATGAAGCACAGTTTGTTACCAAATTTAAATTTCATGCCATAATCCGCAATATTGGTATAGTTTTTTACCGTGGTTAGTTCAGAAAATCCTTGTTATGAAATACAGTTTTACAATTCTGTTGCTTGGTGGCGCATTTGCCGTGCAGGCACAAACTAAAAAAGTGGATACACTGCCTGCCCCTTTCGCTACCAAATCGGTTACTAACTTCAGCAATGTGATAGGATGGGAGGAAGGGCAAACGCCGAAAGCACCTGATGGGCTAAAAGTGACACTGTATGCCGATGGCTTTGAAAACCCACGCTGGATGTATGTATTGCCCAATGGCGATGTAGTGGTAGCCGAAAGCAATTCGAACTACAGCGCAGTAAAAAAAGTGGGTGCTACGGTAATTGGTGCATCCAAATCGAACAACCTGGAAAATAGTGCAGATAGAATAACATTGCTGCGTGATGCCAACAAAGACGGCATACCCGAAGGACGTTTTACCTTTCTTGAAGACCTGAAGCAACCATTTGGTATGCTGGTGATAGGCAACTGGTTTTATGTAGCCAATACTGATGCCCTGATGCGTTATCCGTATAAAAGGGGCGATACCAGAATAACCGGGGCCGGCCAGAAGATATTGGACTTGCCTGCAGGTAAGCACAACCAGCACTGGACAAGGAATATTGTGTATAACCCTACCACAAAGAAGATATATATAGCTATAGGCTCCGGCAGTAATATTGCAGAACATGGTATAGATGACGAGATACTGAAAGCTACTATACTAACAGTGAACCCCGATGGCAGCAACCGCCAGATATATGCCAGCGGCCTGCGCAACCCTGTAGGCCTGGACTGGGCGCCAGGCACCAATGTGCTGTGGACGACCGTAAATGAAAGGGATGAACTGGGAGACGACCTGGTGCCCGACTACCTGACCAGTGTGAAGGAAGGTGGGTTTTACGGGTGGCCTTACTCTTATTGGGGACAGCATGTAGACCCAAGGGTAGAGGTGCAAAAGCCAGAGCTGGTGAAAAAAGCCATTGTGCCGGATGTGGACCTGGGTGCGCACACCGCATCATTAGGATTGGCATTCTATACAAAAACAGCATTCCCTGCTAAATATCACAATGGTGCTTTTATTGCCCAACACGGATCCTGGAACCGGTCGGTGCTTTCGGGCTATAAGGTTGTATTTGTGCCATTTAAGAACGGTAAGCCTGCGGGGCCGATGGAAGACTTTTTGACGGGTTTTATAGCTGATATTGAAAAGGATAAGGTGCATGGCCGACCAGTGGGTGTAACGGTAACACCCGATGGTGCGCTTCTAGTAACGGACGACAAAACAAACCGCATATGGAGAGTAGCTGCTAAGTAGGTTTTAATTATAATTTATATTTTAGCCCTTACACTCTAAGTGTAGAGGGCTAAACCCATGTCAAAATATGCAATGGCATGGTTTTTATATACTTATGCGTTTACCTGCGTATCATTTAATAATGCACCGGCTATCATGATATTGATTGTTGACGATAAACCTGAGAATATATTTTCTTTAAAACGGACTTTGGAACTTCACCAGTTTGAAGTCGATACAGCATCGTCGGGAGAAGAGGCATTAAAAAAGATACTAAAGCACGAAGGATATTCATTAATAATACTGGATGTGCAGATGCCGGGTATGGACGGCTTTGAAGTAGCAGAGGCTATATCGGGCTATAGCAAGGCACAGGATATTCCTATCATTTTCCTTTCCGCCGTTAATACAGATAAAAAATTCATAGCCAAAGGCTACACTGCCGGGGCAATAGACTATGTAACAAAGCCTATAGACCCGGAAATATTCATGCTGAAGGTAAAAACATTGCACCGGCTTTATGAGCAGAACCGTGAACTGAGCCGCATGCACAGTGCTTTGAAAGTAGAAGTGGAAGAACGGAAAAGAGCCGAGGAAGCTTTAAGTGCTAAAGTAGAAGAATTGCATTTCATATTGGAAGCTATACCGCAGGCAGCCTTTACATTGACACCCGATGGTGAAATAGAATTTGTAAATGAATACTGGTACCTCTATTCAAACGACGGGGCAAAATTACCTGAATTTCATCCGCAAGATGGTACATGTGTTAAGTGGAAAGAAGCTATTAATAGGGGAAAGCCGCTGGTGTGTGAAGTACGGGTGCGAAATATTGCCAATGACGAGTTTAGATACCACCTGCTGAAATTAATTCCTGTACGCAGGCGTGCTGCCATCATAAAATGGGTAGGTACATTTACGGATATACATGAACAGAAACTGGCGAATGAGTTTCTGGAAAAAGAAGTGACGGAACGTACATTGGAATTATTAGAAAAGAACAAAGAACTGGAATCGAGCAACCATGAGTTGCAGCAGTTTGCCTATGTGGCATCGCACGACCTGAAAGAGCCGTTGCGTAAAGTGCAGATGTTCAGCTCGATAGTGAAGGATAAATATGCAGGACAATATGATGACCTGGATCTAAACCTTACACGTATTATTTCCTCATCGAACAGAATGGGGGCACTCATTAACGATTTGCTGGATTACTCGCGCCTGTCAAAACAATCTTTTTATGAACCTACAGACATTAATGCTGTAATAGAGCATATACTACCAGACCTGGAATTGACCATTATAGAACGTAAGGCAGATATTCGGATAGATAATATACCCTTAATAGATGCGGTGCCCGGCCAAATGCGACAACTGTTTCAGAACCTGATAAGCAATTCTCTAAAATTTACTAAGAAAGATGAAGCGCCGATTATCAATATTTCTGCGCAGCTGGTAAATGATAAAGCTTTTGATGCTGTGCCAGATGCAGATGGTGATTATTGCAGAATAACTGTTTCAGACAATGGAATAGGGCTAAACGAAAAATATACCGATAAAATATTTACCATCTTTCAACGGCTGCACACAAAAGATATATATGAAGGCACGGGTATAGGACTGGCCATCGTAAAGAAGATAGTAGAAAAACATGATGGAATCATTACAGTACGCAGTAAAGAAAATGAAGGAGCAACCTTTGTTATTGTATTACCGGTGAAACAAAATAAAGTAACCATTTGACGAATTAACAGATCAAAACTTATTTACACAGATTTTTTATGGATAGACAAACATCCCCCTCATCTATCACCAGGCAATTACAGACGGTATTTGCCATTTCCATCATTATTCTTCTCATCAGTTCCATTGCATCATTTATGAGCAATAAGAAGCTGATCGATTCCTCCTATTTGGTTAACCACACTAATGAAGTAGTAGTAGAATCGGAAAAGATGATGGCAAGCATACGTGATGCGGTGGCCAACCAGAGGGGTTATATCATCACCAACAACAAAATATTTCTGCAGGATTATAACGATGGGTATGAGCAAACCATAAGCAATTATGAAAAGTTGCGCAGCCTTACCATAGATAATCCCAAACAACAACGTAACCTGGATGATGCCAAAGTGTTAATAGACCGCAGGTATGCTCAGATGCAGACGGTAGTGTCTAAAGTTGAAAATCTGACCTTGGCACAACGGGCGGCGTTATTTCAGGAAGATGACCGCCTGATGATGACGGGCAAAATTATCATGGATGAATTGCGGACAGTAACAGACAGAATAAAAGCAGAGGAGGCCACTTTATTAAAAGCCAGGTTGGATGAGCAAGAGTTATATACTACATACACGCCCATACTTATATTAATAGCTGCTGCCTTATCTATAGCTATTTCGGTAGCGGCCTATGTTCGCATCAAAAATGACCTGGATCAGCGTATGCGGAAGCAAAAGGAAGATGAACAGAAATATATTGACACGAACAATAGAATTACAGTAATGGAAACCGTCACTAAAAAGTTAGCTAGTGGCGATTTTGCAGCACGCAGTGAGGATAAGGGTGAAGATGATTTGGGCAGAATATCGGATGCGCTGAATGAAATGGCCCGTGCATTGGAGCATAATTTTAATAAGCTGGAAGAAGCGAACTGGCAACAGACAGGTGCGATGAACATCAGCAATGCGATAAGAGGGGAGCGTTACCTGAAAAATGTAGCAGACAATGCGATTAGTAGCCTGGCTACTTATGTGGCTGCACCTGTAGGTACCCTGTATGTGGTAGACCAGGATATGAACCTGAAACTGGCAGGTAGCTATGGTGCATCGGGGGCGCCTATAGAGATACCTGCGGGACATGGGCTTATGGCACAGGCGATAGCTGAAAAACGCATCATTCAGGTAAATAATATACCGCAAGACTATATTAAAGTAAACTCTTCTATAGGCAATACTTCACCAAAACAATTATTGATTGCTCCGTTAACCTATGGTTATGAAATGATAGGCGTAATGGAGCTGGCCATGCTGGATAATGCAGACGAAACAGAACTGCAGTTTGTAAATAACAATACCGAAGCTATTGCAATAGCCATCAGCGCAGCAATAAACTATGATCGCATGCAAAACCTGCTGGAAGAAACACAGGCGCAGGCTGAAGAGTTGCAAACACAGCATGGAGAGTTAGAAAACATCAATACAGAACTGGAAGCACAAGCCGAGAAACTGCAGGCATCGGAAGAAGAACTGAAAGTGCAGCAGGAAGAATTGCAGCAAGCCAATGTGGAACTGGAAGAGCGATCTCGCTTGCTGGAAGAAAGCTATCAGAAAATAGCGGAGCAGAATGTAGAAGTGAAGCGTAAAGCTGATGAGCTGGCATTGACAACGAAATACAAATCAGAATTCCTGGCCAATATGTCGCATGAGCTACGCACACCGCTGAACTCCATATTGTTGCTAAGCAGGTTACTGTCTGAAAATAGTGATAAGAACCTGTCGAAAGACCAGGTGGAATATGCGAATGTGATATTAAGTTCCGGCAATGGCTTGTTGTCATTGATAGATGAGATACTCGACCTATCGAAAATAGAAGCAGGTAAAATGTCGCTGGAATTTCAGCGAACACTTCTGAACGAAGTAAGAAGTGATATGCGCGTATTGTTTGAACCTGTAGCCAATGATAAGAACCTGACTTTTACATTTAATATAGACAGCCATACACCTGATGTGATAGAGACGGATAAAATGCGATTGGAACAGGTTATTAAAAACCTTGTTTCAAATGCCATAAAATTCACATCGAGAGGTGGTGTAACTGTGACGGTTCAGAGAAATGAGAGCAATAATAAACTGATAGATATAGCCGTAAAAGATACCGGAATAGGTATAGCGGAAGATAAACAGAAGCTGATATTTGAAGCATTCCAGCAGGCAGATGGTTCTACAAGGCGTAAGTATGGTGGTACCGGGTTGGGCCTTTCTATAAGTAAGGAACTGGCGAAGCTACTGGGTGGTGATATAAAACTGGAAAGTAAGGCCGGAGAAGGCAGCACGTTCACCATAACGATACCCATACTGCAGGAAGATAGAATAGTAGCAGAAAATATATTGGATGAAATACCGGAAAAAACGAACGCAGTGCCGGAGAGGAAAGAACGCACTGAGCAGTATATTTCTACTGTAATACCGGAGAGCATACCTGATGACAGGGCTTATATCATGTCGAGCGATAAAGCGATACTGATAATAGAAGACGATGTGAACTTCGCTAAATCCTTGCTGGAATATACACGTAGTAAAGGTTATAAGGGCATCGTAGCCGTGCGTGGGGATGAGGGTGTAGAACTGGCTAAACAATACCTGCCAACGGGTATACTGCTGGATATACAGCTACCTGTTATGAGTGGATGGGAAGTGATGGAACAGCTAAAAGGCGATGCAACTACCCGCCACATACCAGTGCATATTATGTCATCTTATGAAGTGAAGAAGGAGAGCTTGATGAAAGGGGCTATTAACTTCATCAACAAGCCGGTGGCATATGAACAAATACACCAGGTATTTGAAAAGCTGGAGTATGTGCTGAACAGGGATTCAAAAAAGGTGCTGATTGTAGAAGAGAACCCTAAACATGCAAAAGCGCTGGCTTACTTCCTGGAAACATTTAATATCAATTCGGAAATAAAGCATAATGTATCGGATAGTGTAGATGCACTGAAGGGGGTGGTAGATTGTGTGATACTGGATATGGGCATACCCGACCAGCATGCCTATGATACACTGGAGGAAATGAAGAAAGACCCCGAGTTGGAGCATCTGCCAATTATTGTATTTACAGGTAAAAGCCTGTCGCTGAAAGAAGAGCAGAAGATAAAACAGTATGCAGATTCGATAGTGGTGAAGACGGCACATTCTTACCAACGCATACTTGATGAGATATCTATCTTCCTGCACCTGATGGAAGAAACCAAGAGCAAGCCACAAAAAGAAAGCTACCGTAAGCTGGGTATGCTGAATGATGTGCTGAAAGATAAATCGATACTGATAGTAGATGATGATGTGCGTAATATCTTTTCATTGACCAAAGCATTGGAAAAAATGGATATGAAGGTCATTGCTGCTGTAGATGGCAGAGAAGCCATGCAGAAACTGGAAGAGAATGCGCATATAGACCTGGTGCTGCTGGATATGATGATGCCAGAGATGGATGGTTATGAAACAGCAACAGCAATACGAAATAATAAAAAATGGAAAAATTTACCTGTGATAGCCGTGACAGCCAAAGCGATGACAGGCGACCGTGACAAATGCATTAAAGCAGGCGCATCGGATTATATATCCAAACCGGTAGATATAGACCAATTGTTATCTTTACTACGTGTGTGGCTGTATGAGAAAGTATAATAAGGAATATGGAAACTAAGACAAGCATGTCTCAAAAAATATTGATAATAGATGACGATGCAAGAAACATCTTTGCTTTATCGGCTACGCTGAAGGCAAGAGGGTATGAATGCATAGCTGCAGGTAGTGCACAACAGGGGTTGGCATTAATGAATAATACACCCGGCATTGGCATAGTGCTTATAGATATGATGATGCCGGAAATGGACGGGTATGAAGCCATACCACGTATTAAACAGAACCATGATGTGCATGTAGTAGCTGTAACGGCACAGGCAATGACCGGGGATAGGGAGAAATGCCTGGAAGCAGGTGCCGATGATTACATATCCAAACCAATTAATGTTGATAAACTATTTAGCATTATCAATGCACAATTAAAATAGAACAGTGGAAATATCGGTAAGCGAAGAAGAACTGGAACTGTTACTGAAAGATGTATACGAAGTGCATGGCTATGATTTTGGGTCGTACTCAAAAGCATCATTACACCGCCGTGTGAACCGATTGATCATGCTGGATAAGTTTCCCAGTTTTGCAGAGTTCCGGTTTAGAGTACGTAATGATACCAGCTACCTGAAGCGTTTTGTAGAAGAAATAACGGTGAACGTGACCGAAATGTTTCGTGACCCATCTTTTTACCTGGCGCTGCGGCAGGAAGTGATACCTGCCATAGCCACAAAACCATTCATACGTGTATGGCATGCCGGTTGTTCTACGGGAGAAGAAGTATACTCGATGGGTATATTACTGAAAGAAGCTAATCTGCTGCATAAAACACTGATATATGCTACAGATATAAACCCGGATGTAATAGAAAAGGCAGCTAAAGGTATTTTCCCGCTCAGCCTGATGAAGCAATATAGCGAGAACTATATAGCATCGGGTGGCAAGAGTGAGTTCTCATCGTACTATACCGCCAAATATGATCGGGTGGTGTTTAACGAAGAGCTGCGTAAGAAAATGATATTTGCTACGCACAACCTGGTATCGGATAGCTCATTCAATGAATTTCAGCTGATACTATGCCGAAACGTGTTGATATATTTTGATAAAGACTTACAGCATAAAGTTTTTAATTTGTTTGATCAAAGCCTGGAGCATTTAGGCTTCCTGGCCTTAGGGTCTAAAGAAACATTGAAATTTTCTACAGTAATCTCAAAATTCAAACAACTGGATAAACTGAAAATATGGCGCAAGGTGAAGTAAACGAAGTAGATGAAATAATAGTGATTGGTGGCTCTGCAGGCAGCCTTGAAGTGTTGCTGCAGCTGTTGCCACAGTTGAAATCCGATTTTAATATACCTATAGTAATAGTGCTGCACCGCCGGCAAGGGGGCGACTCCCCACTTGTAGAGTTGTTATCAACCAAAACAAAGATTAAAGTAAAAGAAGCGGAAGAGAAAGAGATAATAGAAAGCGGAAGTATATATATCGTGCCTGCAGATTATCATTTGTTGTTTGAAAAAGACGGTTCTTTTTCGCTGGATGCTTCGGAGAAAGTGAATTACAGCAGGCCAAGTATTGATGTAGTATTCAGTGCTGCAGCCGATGTATATGCCAGCTCGGTAATAGGTATATTACTGTCTGGCGCAAATGCAGATGGCACAAAGGGATTTGAAGATATAAAAGAAAATGGCGGCGTGACCATAGCACAAAAGCCTGAAACGGCCGAGATAAGCTATATGCCTGAAAATGCCATTAATAATGATGTGGTAGATATGGTGCTAACCACAGACGAGATAGCTGCTTATCTTAACGAGTTATAAAAGCCAGCAAGGGCTTTATAAAAGCATCAAAATTTTCTATGTGCGGCAGGTGACCCGTATTCAGTTCTTTTAGTTTTATTCTGCTATTCTTTTTTGCTGTGTTTTTACCCAGCTTCGTGTAATCACCCATCATTGTAGCGGTATCCGGGCTTACTAGCTCTTTGCCAATGGCTGTTTTGTCTTTCAATCCCACTATAAGCAGTGTAGGTATTTTCAAATTGCTGAATTCGTATACAACCGGTTGCGTAAAAATCATATCGTATGTAAGTGCGCTGCTGCGGGCAATGACAGGGTAATCCCGGTGCATCAACCAGCCTGTTGGTACTTCTAGCAGCTTATCATATTCCTGTTTCCAGTTGCCACCAAAGTAATTCTTCTGCTGATAGGCCTTTATATTCTCAGGTGTTTGCTGCATTTCGGTAGCGAAACGTTCATCCGTTGTTTTGTATGGGGTATACACTTTATAGTCTTCAAGCCCTATGGGCGATACCAATATCAGCCGGTGTGTGGTGGCAGGATACAGTAGCGCAAAGCGTGTAGCAAGCATGCCGCCCATAGAGTGACCCACAATAGTTACTTGTGTAATGCCTAAAGAATCGAGCAACTGCTTTGTATTGCGGGCAAGAAGATGAAACGAGTATTGAATATCTACCGGTTTTGATGACTTGCCAAAGCCCAACTGATCGGGGATGATAACACGGTAGCCATTTTGAGACAGCGTTGTGGCGGTTTGCTGCCAGTAATTACCGTTGAAGTTCTTGCCGTGTAACAGCAATATAGTTTTCCCATTCGGCTTTGCAGGCTTTATATCCATATAAGCCATACGATATGAATGCTCCTGAATATTTAATGTAATGTATTGGGATGGCGCAAAGTAGTTGTAATTACGCAGTTCGGCATCTAACGGCTGTATGGCAGACTGCGGGTAGCCTATTGTTATCCCTATGAAGAAAAAAAGAAAAGTAAATATGCCGATACGTATCATTGTCTTGTATATTTTTTCTATACCGGCATAAAAACCATTCCGTAATGGATGGCGGAAAATGAGTAAATTATAATTGATATTTGCAGGTGCCATGGAAGCCTCAAGCAACAAACAGCGTAAGATCATCCATATAGATATGGATGCGTTTTATGCATCTGTTGAGCAGCGGGATAATCCCGAATACAGGGGCAAACCTATAGTGGTGGGCGGTTCGCCGCAGGGTAGAGGCGGCGTGGTAGCTACTGCCAGCTACGAGGCCCGTAAGTATGGCATACGATCGGCCATGGCATCTAAGAAAGCACAGGAATTGTGTCCGCACGTAATATTTGTATATCCCCGCTTTGCGGTATATAAAGAGGTGTCTGAAAAGATAAGAGAGATATTCCGCAGGTATACCGATGTGATAGAGCCTTTGTCATTAGACGAAGCATACCTGGATGTGACAGAAGATAAACAGGGCATTGGGTCGGCTATAGAAATAGCCAAACGCATCAAGCAAGCTATAAAAGATGAATTGCAACTGACTGCCTCGGCAGGTGTGTCTGTAAATAAATTTATAGCTAAGATAGCCTCAGATTACAACAAACCGGATGGATTGACCTTTATTGGCCCATCGGCTGTAACAGAATTTATGGAACAGCTGCCCGTGGAAAAGTTTTTTGGGGTAGGCAAAGTGACAGCGCAGAAGATGCGCAATATGAACCTTTATACCGGTGCTGACCTGAAAAAACTGACAGAAGATGAACTGGTGGACCTGTTTGGGAAAACCGGGCGCTTTTATTACCAGATAGTAAGGGGAATAGATGACAGGGAAGTGCATACCAGTAGGGAAACAAAATCGGTAGGGGCGGAGGACACCTTTCCTTACGACCTTACGACGGTGGAAGAGATGAATACGGAATTGGATAGGATAGCCGGCCTTGTGCAGGCGAGACTGCAACGATATAAACTCAAAGGAAGGACGATTACGGTGAAAATAAAATACAGCAATTTCAAGCAGATAACCCGCAGCATGTCTATACAAAACCCTACGGATGATGTAGATACGATAGCATTTGTTGCAAAGGAACTATTACTATCCACCTCGCCGGAAGGACAGCCTACAAGATTGTTAGGCATATCGCTTTCTAACTTTAATGAAACAATAGAGAAAAGCCGCTATAAAGGTGGTAGCTGGCAATTGGAGCTTTTCTGATTTTAAAAGGCTTGCCTTAGAGGCAAGCCGTGGTATATAGTCCCAATACGGGGTATTATTTTATACTTCCATTAAGCTATACTTCTATTAAGCGCGAATGCCGTAACGGTAACTGTCCAGGCGCTGTAACGTGTTTTCTACGTGGCGCTTTACCGTGCTGCTATAACAAAGCTCTTGTGCTGCAGATAAAAATGTTTTCAGGTCTACTTCTGCAACGCGGCTAAATATGTTTCTTGCTTTTGATTTCCTAAGGTAATTCAGTGTTCTCTTTTTCATATCTCGACGTGTTTTTAGTGTTCTAATTAGTGTAGAATAAAAACCGTGCCAGACAATGACATGCTAACGTAAAATTGGGGAATGGGTGTGGTATAGTTTTTAACCCAAGCATAGGAAAGATTATAAATATGCAAAAGTTGACCAATAAGAAAGTAGCCGTACTGGTGACAGATGGTTTTGAACAATCAGAATTTGAAAAGCCTATTGAGGCTTTGAAGGCCGCCGGGGCACAGGTGGATGTAGTATCGCTGAAAAGTGGTAAAGTAAAGGGATGGAAGCATACAGAATGGGGCGATGCATTTAACGTAGACAAAACGGTAGATAGTGTAACCAGTGAGCAATATGATGGGCTGGTGCTGCCCGGTGGTGTAATGAACCCAGATAAGCTGCGCATGAACCAGGATGCAGTAACTTTTGTAAAAGGATTTTGCGATGAGCAAAAGCCTATTGCTGCCATTTGCCATGGACCGTGGACATTAATAGAAACAGGTTATGTGAAAGGCAAAAAGATGACATCTTACCCTTCTATCAAAACAGACCTTGTAAATGCGGGTGCTGAATGGGCAGATGAAGAAGTAATAGTAGATAACGGACTGGTAACAAGCCGCAACCCGGATGATTTACCTGTATTTTGCAATAAGATGGTAGAAGAGATAGCAGAAGGAAGCCATGCGGGCCGATAAAAATGTATGAAGGGAGCGAAAGCTCCCTTCATTGTTAGTACTGAATAGTTAGTTCTTGCCTGGGTATGTCCTTTACGCCTAATGATATTTTTTCTGTTTCTTCTATAAGTATTACAAGCCTGGCCTGATGGTGCTTGAAGGTCGCATTTTTGAAGTAGGCATGCGCACAGAAACGTTGCCCATTTTTCTTTTTGTGATTATATATGCCTCCATCTAATATGGTTGCATTAACAGGGGGCTCAATATTAGGTGTGCAATAGAAAGTGCCTGCATCTCCATTAATAAACTCTGTTTTGCTAAATTCAAACAGTTCGATTGCGGCGTTATTTACATTAAGGCAATGGCCATTTACAGGATCGACCAGCAGCATTGGAAATGCAGACTTTTCAAAAAACATGTTATAATCTTCCATCTCCGTGTGGCCATTATATAGTACTACATCATGAACCTCTTCTAAATTGTTATTTGTGAATATGGATACGATATCCGGAAATATCTCCAGTCGCGGGAAAATAAATTTCTTCATTCGGTTCGCATCGAATTTATACCGGTCACCTGAAAGGTGTGAAACGAGCGAATGTATGGGCGCGATAAGATTATAAGTGATGAGGCCTAGTGTATACCCTTCCAGCAAGGAACAGAAAATAATACTATTGATGTTGGAGAGATATTCAAGGTTGATACAGAAGCAGATTGCGGTATAGATAAAAAACATGTAGATTGATTTTCCCCCGGTTCTCATAATAGGTGAGTTTTTAATTGTTTAAAATGGTAGTGTTGATCAAAGGTTTTTAGATATTTTATTGAATAGCCTTTCAGGGTCGAAAGGTTTTGTTATAAAATCATTCATACCAGCATTGATAGCCATTTCTTTTGCTTCATCAGATACGTCGGCAGAGAAAGCAATAATAGGTACGCTCTTATTTGTTTTGCGTATGGCTTTTGTCGTTTCGAAGCCATCCATGCCGGGCATGTGCAGATCCATTAGTATAATGTCATAGTTGTTTTGTAAAGTTTTCTCCAATGCAATAAAGCCATCTTCAGCTATGTCCAGTGTTACATTTTTATCCTGAAATACGCGTTTGGCAACAAGTACATTTAAAGCATTATCTTCTACTAATAAAATGCGCAGCCCACGTAGATCTGTCGGGTAGTTCACTTTTACAGGATATGTATTGCCTGATTTTTCAAATGTCACAAAACACTGAAAAGAACTACCCATTCCAACAGAACTATCTACTTCAATATGGGAATGCATGAGTGATAATATATGTTTGCTAACATACAGGCCGAGGCCCATGCCATCGTGCTGGCGGGTAATATCATTGCTCAGGTGACTGAAAGCATCGAAAATATATGGCAGGCTTTTAGAAGGAATACCTGTGCCGCTATCTTTAATAATGAACAGTACACTTACAGTATTCTCTGTTTCTGTTACTTTTTTGACGCTTACCGTAACGCTACCTTGCATTGTAAATTTGATAGCGTTGCTGACCAGATTGTTGAGTACAAGTGCCAGTTTAGCAGCATCACCAATAATGGGTGTGGTTAACGTGGTGTCGAAATCAAGCTGTAATGAAATATTCTTGCGTTGGGCAGTTAATATTAGAAGATTACACACATTGCGGCACAGGCTCTTTAAGTCTATAGGTTTATTATGTAATATCAGGCTGCCTTTTTCTATATTGTTATACAGGAGTATATTGTCTAATACGCGAATAAGGGTTTGAGAAGACTCGTTCAGCAATTTTACATCAAACAGTACATCTTCCGGCAAATCTTTCTTAGTAAGGTGTGCACCTATACCCACTATAGTATTGACGGGTGTGCGTATTTCATGACTAATAATGGAAAGAAATTGAGACTTCTCCTTTAGTGTAGCTTCCTTTTTTTCAGGTATTAATGGTTTTACAATGCCTTCATAATATAGATTACCATTGTAATTAGACTGCGTAAGGCTAACGACTGCTGTAAAAACGCTGCCATCCTTTCGTTGCAATTCAAATTCTTTAGAAAGTACCAGGTTTCCCATGCGGAGCAGCCCAAGAATGTCATTAAACTTATACTTATCGAAGAAAAGGAAGAAGGGTGATGTATTGATAACCTCAGAAGGACTGTATCCGAACAAAGATGCAAAGGCCGGATTTGCAGCTACACATATGCCATTCGGAGCTATACGGAACAAGCCTTCGGAAACATGACTGTTAAGGAAAGCTATCGTGCTTTCTTTCTCTTCAAGCAGCTTCTTTTTTATCTGCAGCAAGTTAGTTATGCGCTTATTTGCTATAATGATGCCACCTGTGATAAATATGCAGAGCAACATTGTTGCACTAACATTAATACCTTTTATGAGGCCGAGATAGCTGCTGGTATATAAATGAGTAGAAAGCCGGCCTCCCAGTTCAGTGAAATTGGTAATAAACAAGCACAAAACGGAAAACAGTGCGAGAGATATGCTAACGCTTTTCTTTTCATAGGATGTGATAATAAAAAGGAGCAGTATTAATGGGATATAAACCATGAATCCATAAACGGGACTATTGTAACCGGTATCAAATAAAAGAACCAGTATATTAGAGATGACAATAGAATTGATAGCTGCAGCTGTAACTTTATTGCGTGATGCCAGCCATACATTTCGGCCATATAATAATGCAGCGGCAAGGAAGTATATGCTAAAAGTAGGGTAATGGCCTATTTGCAGGCAAATAACAAACGCTATGCAAATGCATACAGCAAGTGCATTCAAATTCAAAAGAATCTGTCTTTCATTTTTCATCGGTGAGTCCTCTATATGTAAAAAACTAGCACAGATGGCAGAACATCATAGCTATTTAGCTCACCCTTAAATCCCCTTATAGTGCGAATGTAAGTAACAAAAAATGATTTTTACACATAGAAAGCTTTAATTAATCTAAATGATATTTATTTAGTCTTAATGTGTAAAGTGCTGATCGATGGAAAGGGCATTCCAGATATTATGAACCGATTTTCCGCTACCCAGGTATATGAAACAAGCGGAATACACGGCCTATCTATCTATAGGCAAGGTTATTTTTTCGTTGACTTTTTCGTTTTGGCCTTATCGTTGTCGATTTTGATATTGGCACGTATTACATCCCAGTATTCTTTGCTATAGCTAACGAATATTTCGCTACCTGCGGGAATGTCTTTCTTGGCATCTATGTATACACGATTATCGTCTTCAATAGTATATTCTGCATTATTACTGAGGCCTTTTATGCGGCTGAGGCCAGTTGCGTCATTAGCATAGCGGGCATGTGAGCTTTTGTAATTCTTGGCATCTAATACGTGCTCATCGTCTATGTGAAAGATATACCCGTTGTCTACATCTTTACTGGCTACTTCCCAGGTAGTTCTCTTGCCTTTATATTCTACAATGCGGGTGCCTTTAGGAATGAAAACATTGGTGAAGAGACCTTTACCGGCATTGGGCAGGGTAGAGGTTTTAACGGAAAGATCCTTTTCAAGAAAAGCCATGAATTGTTTTTGTCGAGCGCGAATTTATTCATTTATTATAATAAAACTATACACTAATGCCTATTCGGCAAGATGATAACAGGAAAAACTATTGGATGCCTGAAACTATTGGCGCAACTTTGCAGCGTTTTTATAAAGGACTTTGTAATGGATAATAACCTTTTCGATATTGTGGTGATAGGTGGTGGCTGCGTAGGATTGGCAACTGCATATAAAATAAACCTGAAGTACCCGCACCTGAAAATTGCGGTGCTGGAAAAAGAAGGAAGGGTTTCATCTCACCAAACGGGGCGTAATTCCGGGGTTATACATTCGGGTATTTATTACAAGCCAGGTTCTTACAAAGCAAAAAACTGTGTGGAAGGCAGGCGTGAACTGGTAGCTTTTGCCAGAGAACATAATGTGAAGCATGATATATGCGGTAAGGTAATTGTGGCTACTCATGAAAGCGAGCTGGCGCATATGAACAAGGTGTATCAGAATGGCCTGGCCAATGGTGTAGAAGACATTGCCGTAATAACCCGTGAGCAGATAAAGGAAATAGAGCCTTATTGCGAAGGTATATCCGGCCTGTGGGTAGGATGTACCGGCATTATAGACTATGTAGGCTTTTCACAAAAACTGGCCGACCTGCTGGAACAAAAGTTCAACGGGAGTAAAGTATTCCTGAATACAGAAGCAAAAGACTTTATACACCAGGATGGCAAAACCATTATAAAAACAAATAATAAAAATTTTGAAGCGCGCTATATAATAGCATGTGCAGGGCTGCAAAGCGACAGGATAGCAAAGAAAGAAGGTGCCGGAACAGAAGATGCTATTGTAGGTTTTAGGGGCGACTATTATGACCTGAGCGAGAAAGGAAGAAAGAAAGTGCGCAACCTGATATATCCTGTTCCTAACCCGCAATTCCCATTCCTGGGTGTGCATTTTACCCGGATGACGAATGGTGAAGTAGAATGCGGTCCCAATGCTGTATTCGTCTTTAAACGTGAAGGCTATAGTAAAACAGCTTTTAATGCCAGGGATACTGCAGAAGCTTTTGGCTTTGGCGGTACCTGGAAGTTCTTTGCCAAGCACTGGCGTTTTGGGCTGGATGAATATCGTGGTGCCTTCTCGAAAGCCTATTTCCTGAAACGTTTGCAGAAGCTGATACCTTCTTTGGAAAGCGACGACATTGTGCCCGGACGTGCCGGTGTACGCGCAATGGCCTTATCGAAAGAAGGTAATATGATAGACGACTTTAAAATAGAAGTGAGCGGTAATGCCATCCATGTGCTGAACGCCCCATCTCCCGCAGCTACCGCAGCATTAGCTATCGGTAGTGCGGTAGAAGATATGGCCACCAAACATTTCGGGCTTAGCTAGGATTTGCGGCTTTGCCGTTTGGGAAGTATAAACTGTAAGATGCCATTGCGTACATCGAGTGTCACTTCCTGCTCTTTGGTATACTCGATCACTTCATCATCGGCATGGGCATCTGCACCTAACCACGACATAGTGATTTGTCTGCCGCGTATAGCTTTTATAGGGAATGGTGTCTCTTTCCCTTTGATGAGTGCTTTTATGTAACGTACCAGTTTTTTTCTGTCTTTTTCTGCTATCAATACTGTTTCCAGTATACCATCGCCCGGAAGGCCTTTGGGATTGAGCACAAGGTTGGGGCCCATGGATTGTATATTCATTACCTCTGCCATCAGGTATTCACCCGAATAGTCTTTGCCGTCTATAAATATTCTGCTCTCTTTGGGTTTATAATTTTCCGCTATTTCCAGCAGCATTTCCAAAGCTATTTGCAATTCTTCTTCAGGTGTGCCAACTGCTTTTTTATGCTTTTCCGTAATGCTATTCATCAGGTGTGGAAAAATGCCGAAGCCAAAAGCTTCAAGAAAGAATTCCTTATTGAGCAGACCTGATAGTTGTACCGCATCTATGGGCACTATAGCAGGCTTCTTCCACGATAGGATTATTTTTTCTGTAGACAGTTGCGATAGCTTTAGCGTTTTACCAATATTATTAGCAGTGCCCAATGGTAGCAAGGCTACCTTATATTGCTTATCTAATATTCTACGCGATAATAAAACATCAGCAACTTTTTTTACGGTGCCATCGCCACCGCCAATGATGAGAAAGTCGGCTGAGGTATCGAATTTTTTCCAGTTCTTCTTTTTGCTGGAGGTGTAGATGCACTTGAACCCGAAAGATTCTATCAGTGCTACGAGGGTTTGCGGCGTGTAGGTTTCAGCGCCTGCGGTTGGGTTGTGTATCAGTTGCGCAAGTTTCATATATACATCGCACTAAAAATCCGTACCATGCGCGGTGGCATGATTATGTAGCATTTTGACACATGAGAATACTGATAACAAACGATGATGGTATATATAGCCCGGGCATAGCAGCACTGGCCCGCATAGCTCAAAAGTTTGGTGAGGTAAAAGTAGTGGCGCCGGACGTAGAGCAGTCTTCTATGGGGCATGCAGTAACACATTCCCGGCCCCTGTCGTACAAGAAATCGCCCATCAATTTTGAGGGTATAGAGGCACACCGCGTAAACGGTACACCGGCAGACTGTGTAGCGCTGGGTACACACATGTGGTCGCAAACAGATGTGGTGCTTTCAGGTATTAACCTAGGGCCCAATCTTGGTAATTCGATGTGGCATTCAGGTACACTTGCAGGCGCTAAACAGGCGGTATTGCTGGGCATAAAAGGCATTGCCCTAAGCACGCCGGTGGGAAAGGATGAGCCAAAGTTTGATGCATTGGAACCGTATGTAGAAAAGGTGCTTGCCCTGCTATTACAAGACAAGCACCTTGGATTGTTCAATGTTAATTTTCCGCAAAAGCCAACCGGTATGATGTGGACCCGACAGTCAGTACAATTTTACGATGGTAAGATAGTGCCAGGTATTGACCCTATGGGCAGAAAACATTACTGGTCGACCGTAATACCGCTGGACCCTGCAGAGGAAGGTTCTGACCGATGGGCTGTAGAGAACAACAAGGTTTCCATTACTCCGCTTCGTCTTGATCTTACAAATGAAACCTTGTTGTCTTCACTACAGTCTAGCCACCCCCTTGACTAATATTATTTCCAGCCACCCCCTACTGCACGGTATAGTTCTGTAACAGCATTGAGATGCGCCAGTTTTATGTTTGCTAAAGCCAATTCACTTTGTAGCGAATTACTTTGTGCTATTATCACTTCCAGGTAATTGGCCATTCCGCTCTGGAATAGTAACTGGGCATTTTTTGTAGCTTCCTGAAGCACCTCTGCACGGTTGCTTGCTGCACGGTATTGCTCATCCAGTTTTTCGATCTTCACCATTGCGCCCGATACTTCGCTCACTGCCTGCAATACAGATTGCTTGAACTCAATAACCGTTTTTTCTCTTTCTATTTTAGCGATGTTGTAATTGGTACGTATAGCCCTGCGTTGCAGTAATGGCTGTGCTATGGCACCCGTTACTACACCAAACAAGGATGCGGGCAGGTTGAACCAATTACTTGCTTTAAACGAATTGACCCCGCCTGTAGCTGTGATATTCAGCGCAGGATAGAAGTCAGCTTTTGCAAGGCCAACCCTGGCATTAGCAACCGTTAGTGCCAGTTCCCTGCTCTTTACATCGGGGCGATTGCTTACCATTTGTGCAGGAATGCCTGCCGGCAATGAAGCCGGTATCTCCAGATTGCCAAGTTCCGTATTCCGTTCTATACGTTGCGGCACACTGCCGGTAAGGATGCTCAGGTTATTCTCTACCAGTTCTATGTCCTGCTCCAGTTGCGGTATGAGCTGTGCAGCTACCAGTTGCTGTGCCATAGCCTGCTGCGTAGCCAGTGCAGTTACTTGTCCGGCTTCCTGCTGTAGTTGTAATATACGCACCGTGCTATCGGTAAGGCGTACATTTCTTTGAGCAACTTTTAATTGCTCATCCAGCATCAGCAAGTTATAATATGACTGTGCTACCATTGTGATGATGCCCGTTTGTACGGCTTTCCTTGCTTCCGCTGTTTGTAAGTATGTTGCCAGTGCAGAACGCTTACGGTTGCGCACCTTACCCCATATATCAGCTTCCCACGATATGCCGATGTTGGCACTGAAGTCTTCAATATGTTCCCTGCCAAGAAACTGGCTGGTAAGGGAGCCATTCAGGCTGTTCTTCGATGGGACAGTACTGGAAGCAGCCACGTTCAAGCCCACAGCAGGCACTAAAGACATACGTGCCTGCTTTAAAGATTGATGTGCTATCTCCAGATTTTTGATGGCAAGCTGCATATCAAAATTCCGTACCAAAGCGGTGTCTATCAGATTCTGCAACCTATCATCCGGGAAGAAATCCTGCCAGCGAATGTGGGCTATGGTTTGGGTATCTGCATTGCTGCTGTTGCGATATGCAGATGGTATATAGTCATTTGGTGTTTTAACGTCTTTCGATATACGACATGCAGATGCTAATAAAGCGATGAGCAGCCATAAGATATTATATGTCTTTTTCATGAAGTCTTATGTTGTTATACAGTCTGTGTATCTAATGCTAACGAGCCTTTCAATTCTTTATGATTGCCCTGGTTGTCATCATCGAGATGCCATACTTGTGGTTTCTTGCTTACTTTCTCTTGTAAGTATTGGAATACGACAAACAATACAGGAATGATGAACAAGCCGAGTATTACGCCGCTTATCATGCCACCTGCCGCGGCAATACTGATAGAATGGTTGCCTAAAGCAGATGGGCCGGTGGCGCTCATCATTGGTATCATACCTACTATGAAGGCCAGGGAAGTCATGATGATAGGGCGTAGCCGGAGTTTGGCTGCTTCGAGTGCTGCTGCCAGCAAGGTTTTACCTGCACGCCTTCTTAGTACGGCATACTCCACTATCAGGATAGCATTTTTTGCCAGCAGGCCTATTAGCATTACCAAGGCCACCTGTACATAAATGTTGTTTTCAATACCTGCAATGCCAATAGCTGCGAACACACCGAATACGCCTGTAGGGATAGACAGGATTACAGACAATGGCAGGATATAGCTTTCGTACTGGGCTGCCAGTAGGAAGTAAACAAACAACAGGCATAATGCAAATATGATAACTGATTGGGAGCCTGAAGTGATCTCTTCTCTCGTAAGACCTGAGAATTCGTAAGTATAGCCGGAAGGCAATGCTGTTTTAGCTACTTCTTCTACAGCCCTGATGGCATCGCCCGAACTATAACCCGGCTTAGGCATAGCATTGATACCTATAGAGCCAAAGAGGTTGTAGCGCGATACTGTTTCGGGTCCAAATACACGTTTCAGTTTTACCAGCGTATTGATAGGTATCATTTCGCCATTCCTGTTCTTAACAAACACGCCGGCAATAGCAGAAGGCTCTGCGCGCGATGACACATCGGCCTGCACCATAACACGGTAGTACTTACCAAAGCGGTTGAAGTCTGACACCTGTACGCTACCAAAATAAGCCTGCATTGTTTGCAGTACATCGCGTACGCTTACGCCCAGTTGTTTAGCTTTAATGTCATCAACCTCCATTTCCAACTGCGGATAATTTGACTGGAAGGATGTAAACGCCACGGCTATTTCTTTCCGCTTCATCAATTCGCCAATGAAATTGTATGCTATGCCGCTAAACTTATCGAGGCTACCGCCAGTACGATCTTGCAACACCATCTCCAAACCATCGATATTACTAAAGCCCGGAACGGTGGGGAATGTAAAGACAAAGAAATTACCCCCATCTATGGTAGCCAGCTTGGCGCGCATCTCATTCATGATTCCGTTGATGTCTTTTATCTTACCACGTTGTTTGGTAGGTTTGAACAACACAAACCCTGTGGCTGAGGATGGACTGGTAGAGTTGGTCATGATGTTGAAGCCTGAAATGATATTTACAGCCTCAACAGATTCCATTGGTTTCAATAATTCATCTGCCTTGTGCAATACCTGCGTAGTACGTTCTAGTGATGCGCCCGGAGGCATTGACAGCGCTATAACGGCAAAGCTCTGGTCTTCGCTGGGTATAAAGCCAGTTGGCGTTTTGCGTACCATCCATACCGTAAGTAATGTAACAAGTGCTAAACCGCCAAGGCTTACCCATTTGTAGCGCACCAGGAATTTTAGGCTATTGGTGTACTTGCCTGTCATGGTATTGAAACTGGTATTGAAGGCTGTAAAGAACCTGTCTTTGAAGCCTTTGGTTGTAAGTTTTGTTTTATCGCTGTGTGTATCTTTCAAAAATAAAGCACACAATGCAGGGCTCAGCGTAAGGGCATTGATGGCAGATATGACGATGGCTATAGCCATCGTAAACGCAAACTGCCGATAGAAAAGCCCAGTAGAGCCTTTCATAAAACCAACGGGCAGGAATACCGCCGACATTACCAGCGTAATGGAAATAATAGCACCTGTTATTTCGCTCATGGCCGAAATGGTTGCTGCGCGAGGTGGCAGGTGCTTATGTTCCATTTTTGCATGCACGGCCTCTACCACTACAATCGCATCATCTACCACTATACCTATGGCGAGGACCAATGCAAACAAGGTGAGCAGGTTTATAGAGAAACCGAACAACTGCATGAAAAAGAATGTGCCGACAATAGCCACAGGTACCGCTATTGCAGGTATTAAGGTAGAGCGGAAATCTTGCAGGAAGATGAATACTACGATAAATACCAGCACAAATGCTTCTATTAAAGTATGCTTTACCTGGCTGATAGACTGGTCAAGGTCTTTCTTAGTGCTATACAGCATCAGGTGCTTTACGTCTTTAGGAAAATCGCGCGATGCTTTTTCCATCAGGTTATTAATGGCTATCTGTATCTCGTTGGCATTGGAACCTGCGGTTTGTAATACACCAATAGTAATGCCTTGCTTGCCGTTTACCAGGTTGGCGCTACCGTAAGTGTAAGAGCCGAGTTCCACACGTGCTACATCTTTCAGGCGCAATACAGAGCCATCTTCATTCGAGCGTATCACTACATCGCCATATTCTTCAGGTTTTGTCAGCTTGCCTTTGTATTTGATGATATATTCAAATGCTTCTTTACTACTTTGGCCAAATCTGCCGGGTGCAGCTTCCATATTCTGGTCCTGTATTGCAGACATCACCTCTTGTGGCGTCATATTGTAGGCTGCCAGTTGTGCTGGGTTCAGCCATACGCGCATAGAATAGTTCTTGTCGCCAAATACAAATGCCTGGCCCACACCTGGTATCCGTTTTATTTCCGGCACAATATTGATACTTGCATAGTTGGATATAAACGTTTGGTCGTAGCTTTTTTCATCTTCGCTATACAGGTTGATAGCCATGATGAAGCTGTTTTGTTGCTTGGCCGTTACCACACCTGCCTGTACTACCTCTGCCGGCAATTGATTGGTAGCTTGCGCTACGCGGTTCTGCACGTTGATAGCAGCCTGGTCGGGGTCGGTGCCCAGGCGGAAGTAAACATTGATAGTAAGCGTACCATCATTACTGGCGGTAGAGTTCATATAGGTCATATTCTCTACTCCATTTATCGCTTCTTCCAGCGATGGTGCTACGGAGCGAAGTACTGTTTCTGCATTCGCACCCGGATATACCGCCATTACCTGTACTACAGGTGGGGCAATATCCGGAAACTGTTGTAAGGGGAGGTTTGATAATCCCAACACACCCATGATAACCAGCAGTATGGATATTACTGTGGCTAATACCGGTCTTTCTATAAATTTTCTAAACATTGATTCTTCTTTTAAGTGTGGGTGATATGAATAGTTGACTATTTACCGGCAGGCAGTGGTTTCACTTCGGCGCCTTCCTGCAGCCTGTCGAGGCCACTATACACTATGCGGTTGCCACGTTCTAAACCATCTTTTACGATATAGTCCGTACCTACTTTGCCGGCAATAGCTATCGGTTTTTTGCTGACCTTATTTTTGTTATCGAGCACATATACAAATACTTTGTCCTGCAATTCCAGTGTTGCCTGTTGCGGCACTAACAGTGCATGGCTATGCTGCTGACGAATGCGCACCTTGCCTGTATTGCCTGAGCGCAGGATGCCTTGCTGGTTAGGAAATGTAGCGCGTAGTGTGATGGCACCTGTGGTCTTATCGAACTGCCCATCTACCATGTCTACTTTGCCTTTTGTAGTGTATTCTTCATTGTCGGCCAATATCAGTGCAGCTTCGGGTAATTTACCAGCAGGGTATTGCTTGCTGAAGTGTATGAACTCTGTTTCGCTCATAGAGAAGTAGGCATGTACTTCACGCACATCAGATAGTGTTGTAAGCGGGGTAGGGTCTGTATTGCTTATCAAGCTACCTTTTTTATATGGAAGCCTGCCAATATATCCGCTTGCCGGCGCTTTTATTATTGCGTAACCCATGTTGATGCGCGCTGTACCTGCTGCGGCTTTCGCCTGTTCGGCACGTGCTACAGCCATTTTATAGGCTGCTTTGGCAGTTTTTAGCTGCACTTCAGACACGACTTTGTTTTCTACAAGGGGCGTTAGCTTATCTACCTCCAGCTGTGCCGCTACTACAGCAGCCTCAGCAGCATGTTGGTTGGCTACAGCATTATTCAACTGCTCACGGTAGGGCTGCTCATCTATCCTGAAAAGGGGCTGACCGGCAGTGACATACGCGCCTTCGTCAACATAAATATGATCGAGGTAGCCATTAACTTGTGAGCGTATAGCAACATCTGTTTTGCCCTGTATAGCTGCGGTATAATCCTGCCAGGTAATGGCAGCGGCTGTATCTACAGCCAGCACCGGTACTGCAGGTGTTTGTGCGCCCTGCTGCCCGGCCGATGAATCCTTACAGCTTTGCAGCGCGAATGCTAATAAAATACTTGTTACAATAAAAGTGGTTCGTGCAATTGGTCTAAAATGTTTCATCTGATTCGTAATTAAGATGCAAAAGAACCAAGCTTGCCTTACAGAAATTTGCCATAAATGACCAGTGTATTCATAAATGACGAATTGAATTGGTCATTTATAATTGAAATAATCGAAATGCGTGCTTTTCTTTGCACGAGATGGAGTAGGTATGTTTCGTATTGGTAAAAACATAATGGAGAATGTGTGGTTCCAGGAATTCCTGGTGTTTGCAACTCTGTTTGTGCTGTTCACGCTCAATGATTGGATGCTGATAACCAGCTGGAATGCACTGTGGATAGGGTTAGGTTATTTTGGAATACTGTATGTGCATGCGCTGTTGCACCGCTTTTTTATCCTGCCACACCTGATGGAAAAGCAACAGCCCCTAAAATATGTGCCCATAGGGTTAGGGCTATTACTGGTATTCGGGGCAGCATTAACATTGGCCAAATCCTTTCTTTCACCGGATTGCTATATAATGAGCAAAACCACTGCAGAGCAAAGTTTCTTGTTTAATACCGCTACCTGTGCCGTTAGTCTTATAGCTATCAATTCTCCTTTCATCATGTTGCGCTTCTACAGGCAGAAAAAAAAGGAAGCATCATCACAGTTATGCATTAACAATACAGAACTCAACCTGCTGCGTTCACAGCTTAATCCTCACTTCCTATTCAATACATTTAATAACCTGTACGGCATCAGCCTGCATGAGCCTTCGCGCATACCGGACCTGATATTGCAGGTGTCTCAACTGATGCGCTACCAGTTGGATAATATATGTAAGGAATGGGTTTCACTGAAAGAAGAGCTAACCTTTGTTGAAAACTGTGTAGCGCTGGAAGAAGAGCGTGTAGGTTGCCGGTGTGATATTCAATATGAATTTAAAACAGACCAGCCGGACGCACAGTATTATATAGCACCACTCATGCTGATGCCTTTTATTGAGAATGCTTTTAAACACGGCGCGAATAATATCGAGGCCTGTTATGTACATACCCTCATAGAAGTGAGAAACGGCCAATTAGAACTTACAGTACGCAATTCAATGCCTAAAAAAAGCAGGCAGGTCACCTCAACCGGCATAGGGCTGCAGAATATTGAGCAGCGCTTGCAAATACTATATCCCGGTAGGCACCGACTTCGCAGGCATATCACCAGAGAAGAGTACCTGGTATCTTTATCTTTGCAATTACAATAACCGGATGTGACTACGAAAGTGAGATGCCTGATAGTAGATGATGAAGCTGCTGCGCACTATGTGTTGGTCAACTACATAGAAAGGTTGCAACACCTGGAGTTGGTAGGCCAGTGCCATAATGTGCTGGAGGCAATCAACTTTCTACATGCCAATCCTGTAGACCTCATCTTTCTTGATATCAACATGCCTGAGATGACAGGCTTCGACCTGCTGAATACATTAAGCAATCCGCCTAAAGTAATACTTACAACGGCTTACACTGAGTTTGCATTGGAAAGCTATGAGTATGGCGCTATTGATTATTTACTGAAGCCAATACACTTCCCACGCTTTTTGAAAGCGGTGGAGAGGTATATGTCGCTGCAGCCGGTAACAAATGCCGAGATCATTAGTGATGGCGATGCACCCTTTATGGTGAAAGCCGATGGTAACTGGATACGTATAGACCCTAAAGAAATGCTGTATGCACAAAGCCTGGGCAACTATGTGAAAATATTTACCAACAAACAAACGCACCTGGTAACCATTACTACTACAGAACTGGAACAAAAGCTACCTGCAGCGCGATTTATGCGCATTCACAAGTCATACATTATAGCACTGGATAAAATAAAGAAATACAGCAATCAGACAGTAACGGTTGGGGATGTGGAATTACCTGTGGGCATAACATATAGGCGAGAACTTTCAGACAGGATGAAGTAGATCTTACTCTCTTTCTTTTAAATTGAATGCTGTCGCCAATAGCTCGAATGAACGTTTGCGGTCATTTGCATTAGCTGCCATTGTCGAGATAATCAACTCATCTACACCAAAATTGTTTAATAATTGTGTAACCTGCTCTTTTACACTATCGGGTGTGCCGGATATAACACGTCCGCTATTGTGTTTTATGCGATCCAACTCAAAGCTTGAAAACGTGTAGTTTGCAATGTCATTGGGAGCTGCAATGTTATGAAAATTACCTTTCTCAAATTGAAGTAGTATATAATCGATGTACTTGCGCATAGCGGCAGCTTTCTCTTCTGTTTCGCCGCATAGTACCGATATCGACATGATAGCATGTGGTTCCGGGAATTGCTGAGATGGTTCGAACTTTTTACGGTATACATCTACCACATCAGGTTGTACAAAGCCATTGATGAACTTTGCCACGGCAAGGCCTAACCCAAACCGCGCTGCAATCTCGCTGCTGCCACCGCTGGAACTGAGTATCCATTGCATAGGTATAGTGCTGCACTGCGGTACAGCTATTATAGGGCCATGTTGGGTAGCAGCTGAATCCCTGAAGAAATGCTGAAGATGTTCTAATTGTTGCAAGTACTTTTCTTCAGCAAAATCGTTTGATGGATTGAGCAGGTGTGCTGTTATACGGTCTCCCCCCGGAGCACGACCCATACCCAGGTCTATACGACCAGGGAAAAGTGTTTCCAGCATCCTGAAGTTTTCTGCCACTTTTAAAGTGCTGTGATTGGGCAGCATAATACCGCCGGAGCCGATGCGTATGTACCTGGTAGCATCGGCAAGTTTCACCATCAGCACCTCAGGGGTAGAGCCTGCTATAAATGTGGAATTGTGATGTTCTGATACCCAAAAGCGGTGGTAGCCCAACTTATCTGCCAACTGTGCTGTAGCAATCGTTTCCGCCACAGCTTCGGCTGCAGTACATCCTTGCCTTACAATAGACTGATCGAGAATGCTAAGCTTTATTGGTGTCATAGTGCTATTGTTGATGTAAAGTTATGGGCATGCATGGCATCACTTGTTTGTAATATGCAATGCAGTTATAGGCTGCGTATATATCACCGCAATGTTAAATTGATGCCGACGGGAAAATTTATTTTGCAATTATTCCTGAAAAGTATTTTTCTTTGCATTGCAAATTTTTCAAACACTTCTCAGATCAACATAAAAAATGAAAAAAACCTTCATTACATCGCTTGACAGCAACATCGCACCAGCTGCGGGTTTCGGGCGTGGGTTTTTTGCTGAATCACTCACAGGTTCAGTTTTTTGCAACAGGGTTACCTGCCTGTGGTTGCGACGTTGAGATCCGGTATTCCAATAGTCATTGGCTGTTGAAGAAGCTTTTAAAAGCTTTCGTCCATTGAAGGTCCGCATGTTCATAGCGGTAGCTTCGTGTATTTACCACATTTTTTAATTCATACATAAATGAACCAAACCTTTAAGGTATTGGTGGCCTCCGGTCACCATACCGGTTATGCGCATGTCATTTGCGAAGAAATGGCAGCGTCTGCAAAGGCTCGCGGTACAGGTATAGCCAAGCGCACGCCTGAATACCTGCAAGAAAAAATGCTGCAGGGCAAATCGGTCATCGCTTTTTCGGAAGCCGGTGAATGGGCAGGCTTTTGTTACATAGAAAGCTGGAGCCATGGCGAATATGTGGCTAATTCAGGTTTGATCGTATCACCCAGCTTTAGAAAGAGCGGCCTTGCCAAACTAATTAAACAACGAATATTTGAACTGAGCAGGGAGCTATATCCAAATGCAAAAATATTTGGATTGACCACCGGACTCGCTGTAATGAAGATCAATAGCGACCTGGGTTACGAGCCCGTTACCTATTCGGAACTAACACAGGATGATGCCTTTTGGGCTGGCTGCAAAAGCTGTGTGAATTACGACATACTGATGAGCAAAGAGCGTAAGAACTGCTTATGCACAGGTATGTTGTACGACCCGCAGGATCATTATACACCGGAAGAAACAGCCAGCCATTTCAAACAAAAAGCGCCCGTGTACGAGCGGCTCATCAATGTCAAGAAAAACAGGTTTTTAAAAATATTTACCAAAAAGGCCAGGGCTGTAAAGCAGTAACCACAAAGTAACAAGAATGAAAAAAGTAGTGCTGGCATATAGCGGCGGTTTAGATACAACGTATTGCGTCATTTACCTGCAGAAACAAATGGGGCTTGAAGTACATGCTGTAACCATACAAACCGGCGGCTTTAGCGATAAAGAGCTGGCGGATATCGAGACAAGAGCAAGGGCACTGGGTGTAGCATCATTTAAAGTAGTAGATGTAACGCAGAAATACTATGAAACCTGCATCCGCTACCTGGTATATGGCAATGTGCTTAAGAATGCCGTGTATCCCCTGAGCGTAAGTGCAGAACGCATGGTGCAGGCAATATCGGTAGCGCAGTATGTGCAACAGATAGGTGCAGACTACGTAGCGCATGGTAGTACCGGTGCGGGTAACGACCAGGTTCGTTTTGATATGGTTTTCCAGGGCATGATACCCGGTGTGGAAATACTAACACCTATCCGGGATATGAAATTGAGCCGGGAGCAGGAGATAACATACCTGAAAGAGTACGGTGTAGATGTGAACTTTGAAAAGGCTAAATATAGCATCAATAAAGGTTTGTGGGGTACCTCTGTAGGTGGAAAAGAAACATTGACGAGCAATGAATACTTGCCTGAAACAGCATGGCCAACACAAGTAACAGAAACGAATCCTAAACAAATAACACTGCATTTTGAAAAAGGGGAATTGATTGGGTTAGGTGATAGCATGATGGATCCTGTGATTGCTATTCAGCAATTGCAAGAAATTGCTCAGCCATATGGTATAGGCAGAGATGTGCATGTAGGCGATACCATTATCGGTATAAAAGGTAGGGTAGGGTTTGAGGCGGCGGCGCCTCTCATTATCATAAAAGCGCATCATTTACTGGAAAAGCATACCCTTACCAAGTGGCAGATGTATTGGAAAGAACAACTGGCTACCTGGTATGGCAATTGGCTGCATGAAGGTATGCTGCTGGACCCTACTATGCGGAATGTGGAAAGTTTTATGAGGTATACACAACAGATGGTGACAGGTAAAGTGTATGTGACTCTGTACCCGCATCGCTTTGTAGTAACGGGCGTAGATACTCCCCATGACCTGATGAACAATGCGTTTGGAG
This sequence comes from Flavipsychrobacter sp., assembly GCA_036406055.1. Lineage (GTDB taxonomy): Bacteria > Bacteroidota > Bacteroidia > Chitinophagales > Chitinophagaceae > Polluticoccus. The sequence goes on from DASWWE010000180.1 coordinate 41,261, forward strand.
CATACGGTGAAATGAATAACACATGGAACGGAAATGACGTAAGGGGATTTGCTAAAATATTCGGCAACCAGGTATCTATCTACCATGCTGTGAATAACCATCAAAATGTATTTGCTGATGAAAAAAATTAAGGCCGGAATTATAGGTGGCGCAGGCTATACTGGCGGAGAAATGCTACGCATACTATTGCAGCATCCGAATGTGGATATAGCATTTGTACATAGCCGTAGTAATGCCGGTGTGCCGGTATACCAGGTTCATACAGACCTGTTAGGTGAAACGGATTTGTCGTTTTCAACTTCAACTGAAGATGCCGATGTGTTATTCCTATGTGTGGGGCATGGTGAGGCTAAGGCATTCCTGGAACAGAATAAGATCAGTGAGCAAACGGTTTTAATAGATCTTTCGCAGGATTTTAGGCTATATGCAAAGAATACTATGGGTGAACGAGCGTTTGTATACGGGTTGCCGGAGGCATATAAGGAACAAATTGTGGCATCAAAAAGCATCGCCAATCCCGGTTGTTTTGCAACGGCTATTCAACTTGCATTGCTGCCATTGTCTGTAAAACAATTATTGTCGGAAGTGCATGTGACAGGTATAACTGGCGCAACAGGTGCAGGGCAAAAACTACAAGCCAGCTCGCAGTTTGCATGGAGAGTAAATAACATACAGGCATATAAAGCATTGGCGCATCAACATGTGGGGGAAATAGTACAGACATTGAACGCCTTTCAGGATAGCTTTAAACAACTCGACTTTATGCCTTGGCGTGGTGACTTTGCACGAGGGATATATGTATCGGCATATATGAAAACAGATATAAGTCTGGATATAGCCTATGAATTATATGAAGCCTACTACAGTCAGCATCCATTTACCCATGTTTCTATGGATGTAGTGGACTTGAAACAGGTAGTCAACACTAATAAATGCATTGTATCGCTGGAAAAAGTAGAGGATAAGTTAATAGTGCATGCTGCGATAGATAACCTGTTGAAAGGCGCATCGGGACAGGCCGTGCAGAATATGAACCTTGTATTTGGATTACCGGAAGATGCCGGACTGAAACTTAAATCGATAGCATTCTAAAAATATTGAAATGAAACTATTTGATGTATATCCTATCAATGATATAAATATAGTAAAGGGCGAAGGCTCTTATGTGTGGGATGATAAAGGGAATAAATACCTTGATTTCTATGGCGGGCACGCCGTTATATCTATAGGTCATGCACATCCGCATTATGTAGACAGGATAACAAGACAAGTATCGCAGATCGGTTTTTATTCTAATTCCATCCGTATCCCTATCCAGCAGCAGTTGGCTGAAAAATTAGGTGAAATATCGGGCAAGAAAGAATACCAGCTTTTCTTGTGCAATTCCGGAGCAGAAGCCAATGAGAATGCCATGAAGCTTTCTTCCTTTCATACAGGAAGAAAGAAGATCGTAGCTTTCTCTAAATCATTCCATGGCAGGACATCTTTAGCAGTTGCTGCTACAGACAATGCAGCTATTGTAGCGCCGATAAATGAAACTGATAATATTGTATTTCTGCCTTTTAATGATGTGGCTGTACTAGAGCAGTATTTTAAAGAATGTGGTAATGAAATAGCAGGAGTTATCACAGAGGGTATACAGGGTGTAGGTGGCATTAACACAGCTACTGTGGAATTTTTAATTGCGATACGTAACCTCTGTAATGTATACGGTGCACTATATATAGCAGATAGCGTGCAGTGTGGTTATGGCCGTAGCGGCTTGTTCTTTTCTCATGACTATGCAAGTGTAAATGCTGATATATACACCATGGCCAAGGGCATGGGTAATGGATTCCCGGTGGCGGGAATAGCTATTGCGCCACATGTCAAACCTGAATATGGAATGCTGGGAACAACATTCGGCGGTAATCACCTGGCATGTGCAGCTGCTATAGCAGTTTTAGAAGTAATGGAGCAAGATGGGTTAATACAACATGCAGTTGAAATGGGCAACTATATTATGGATGGATTAAAGCAAATAGATGGATTGGAGAATGTGCGTGGACGCGGCTTGACGATAGGGTTTGATGTGCCTGAGAGCCACAGTTATCTGAAAAGAGAACTGTTATGGAAGCATCGGATTTTCACAGGCGAGGCAAAGCCCAATGTCATTAGGCTACTGCCTGCATTAAATATAGCCAAAGCAGATGCAGATATATTGCTGAATGCAATTAAGACCAAAATGTTGCAAACTGCACCTGTATAAATAACATAAGATGAAACATTTTACTTCTGTAAAGGATGTGCAAGATATAGATGCTTTAGTAGCACAGGCATTGCAGTATAAACAGCAGCCGGCATTGCACAGCGATCT
>DASWWE010000181.1:0-15141 GCA_036406055.1 Flavipsychrobacter sp.
CAGGTTTACCGCTATCTTTTCCAGCATACCCCATACCGGGAAGTTGAAGGCATTAATATGTATGGCCACACCCTCGCGCGGCACCATGATGTGGTGGCCTATAAAAGTGCCGTTTTTAGAAAGTTTAGCAGCTTCGCCATCTACATAAAAGCGCTCGTCTGGAAACTGGCGGCGCAGGCTGGCATTGGCAAACAGGTTGCCGATACCCCCTTCTATATCTACCCAGCTATCTATGCGGGTAGCACCTGTATAGGCACTAATGGAGTAGAAATATTCCTTCTTTTCCATCAGGTATAGTGCCAGTGCCTTCAGCATGCGGCCACGCTCGTGAAAGGTAAGCTTTCGCAGGGCAGGGCCACCCACTTTGCGGGCATAATTCATCATAGCGCCAAAATCTAATCCCTCGCTGCTGGCAGTATATATAGTTTCGCCCGTGATGGCATTGTGCAGTTCATCGCCTGTTTTGGCGGTTACCCATTTGCCCTCGGCGTAGTTCTTTAATTGTGTTACCGGCATATAAAAACTCCTGTTTTTGAGTGCTCAAATTTAGTTTATTTGCAGTTAAATATTTGATAATGCTATTGTTTAGGGCTGTTATAGCTTGTTGTTTCCTGATTGGCTTGTTCTCCGATACATGGGCTCAAAAAACATTTGAGTTTAAATATAAAAACCCAGTTGAGGCTATAAAAGCTGATTTTGGTGCAGCAAAGGTGATAGATAAGCGTATGGACACAAATACTATGGGATATGTACGTATCAATGCCTACATAAAGGACATTACAGCTTCACCGTCGGTAGCAAAAGCATTGGAAAACCACTATAATGAAATGTTCAGGCAAAATACGGTAGACGATACGTTGCTGGTAGTATTACATGCCTTGAAATTGGAACATAATCCTACGGCTGCAGAACAGGGTACGATATACATATATGCTGATTTTTTTAAAGGGGCAAATGACCAATATGAATTATTGCTTACTGTAGATTCATTTTACGAAGTACCTCCTGGAAGCCTACCTGCCAGTATGTTAAAACGATATCAGTTACTCATGGATGCATATATTACTACGATACCTGAAAAAACTTCGGGTAGAAAGATGTATTCTTTTGCTGATGCTATGTGGTATTCTGACAAACGAAAACAGGAATACCCTGTTTATCAAACTGAGAACTATGTAAGGGGTATTTACAAGTCACATGAGGAATTTCTAAATCAAACGCCATCCATTGTTGAATTTAAACGTTTAGATAGGATGGTAGCCAACCAGAATGTGCCTCAATTTTACACTACTACAGTTAATAACAGACATGGAGAGCGTATTGACCCCTCAGAATACTTCGCTGTGTATGATAAACGTTGGTTTAAATCGACAGCATCAGGGCCAATTGGTATGAAGAAAAAGGGGAATGACTTTTATATACAATATCGTGTTCAGAAAGGTTCGGAGGCTGGTATGGCATTATCTGGCCTGATGTTTGGCCTGATGGGTGCCGCAGCCTACCAGGCGTTTTCACAACCCAAAGTGCGTTTATCGCGTGGCGCGAGTACGGGTACTTACCTTATGAAAATGGTATATGATACAGGAAAGATGCTGCCTGTCCGGAAAGTGAAGGATTAGGGACTATGAGTTGACCGCAGGTTGTCATACTATTTTTACCACAGCTTCGTTTATCAAATAACTATCTTGCCCACCTTATGCAAATGAAACCCTCTTTTCTACAGAATGAAAAGATATATAAGTGGCTGGCCTTTGCAGCTATATTGTTGGGCATTATCATACGTGTTTCAGTATACCTGCAAAATCGTAACCTGTTTATAGATGAAGCGAATGTAGCGCGCAACATTTATGAGCGTGGTTTTGCAGGTCTGGCAACGCCACTTAGTTATGAACAATATGCACCCCCCATTTTTTTATGGATAGTTAAATTCATCACAGTGTTTATGGGTTTTGGTGAACAGGCTTTTCGTTTATACCCTTTGATGGCAGGTGTCGCATCGCTGTTTGTACTGTATATATTACTGAAAGAACTGGGCGCGGAGAGAGCAGCGTGGTATGCAATAGGTATGATGGCCATAGGCTACATGTATATACGTTATAGCACTGAATTGAAACAATATATTAGCGATGTATTGGTGGTTTTGTGTTTACTGCTGCTGGCTGTGAAAACTGATGTACAAAAAACTGCCGGATCAAAATTTGTTATAATATGGTTGGCAGCAGGTAGCCTGGCTATATGGCTTAGTATGCCATCCGTATTTATTCTGGCAGGGGTAGCTGCTTATTATTTTATCCATTGCATACAATATAAGGCTTTCAAAAAAATGTGGCTGATAGCCATATGTGGCATTGTGTGGCTAGCTCAATTTGGTGCTTACTACAAACTGATATTGCAAACCCAGGCAGAGTCGAGCTATCTGCAGAGTTTTCATGCCGATTATTTTTTGGTAGCAACGCCGGATAATTTAAAGGAATGGCAGCATAATATGGCACTATGCCAGGTTTTGTTGTCGGAAGCTGCGGGGGCTACTGCTTTGGCGCTTGTATTTAACGTTATTGCTATAGTATATGCAATGGTGTACCTCGTAAGAAAAAAGCGCGCTGTTGCAGCTTTGCTGATGTTGCCTGGCATTGCACTGTTGTTTGCAGCGGCTATCAATAAATTTACACTCATACCCAGGGTTTCCCTTTTTATAATGCCAATAATCTTATTGCTTGCTGCTATCGGCATCGGGCTTATGTTATTGCATAAAAGACGGTATATAAATTGGGTAGCGGCAATTATTGCATGCGTTAATTTGTATAACCATAATATGGTCCACTTTATATGGGATAAACTGGAAACGGAAGAAATAACAGATGCACTGGATTTTGTAATGGAGAATGGCATTAATAACGGTAACAGGTTGTACTTGCATAATGGGGCAGGGCCGGCATTTATTTATTACACTACCATCCATCCTGAAAAAGAAAAATGGCGCAGCATAAAAAATGCGGATAAGTTAAGTTGGGATGCAGATTATAATGCTCTTGCACAATGGGCGCTGTCCCCTTCTGCTTTTATTTTTACCAGTATTTATTCAGCCGATCTGGCCAATACAAGAAAGCAAATAGAAGGCCACATGAAACAAACGGCAAGTTTTGAAAAACCCGGTTGTTACGCTTTTATTTACAGCAAATAATTGATTCTGGATGTAGAAATAAAAAAAGGCCGCTATATAGCGGCCTTCTCTTTTGTTATTCTGCTATTGTCAACTGTTATTTCTGAAGCTGTACCTTAACAGTACCACTGTGTCCTTGCCCATCGGTCAGTACGATGTAGTACACGCCATTTGCAAGGCCTTCCATATTTATCACCTTCGTTGAAACATCGGTAGCGTTTGTTTTCATTACTTGCTGGCCAAGTTGATTATATATGCCGATGTTCATATTAACCGTTTTGCCTGCCCAGTCAAACGTCAGTTTACCAGAGCTAGGGTTAGGGTATATTTTAACATCCTGCATATTCACCATATCTACATCCAGCAGGGTAATTACAAGCACATTTGAAGGGGCAGACCAGCAACCATTGTTATCTGTTACTGCGTAGTATGAACCTAATGTTTGTGGGTATAACTGACCATTCCTGCCATCTGTAAGCTGACCGCCAGGGCCGAACCAAATAAACGTGCCTTTACGGTCTACTGTCAGCATATTTCCTATCAGGTGAATGATTGGCGGGTCAAGTGTTAATGAACGCATCATGGTATCCGGAATAGAATATACTGTATCAGGCAGGTAGCATTGGCCATCTGTTTGATGTGCGCGGCAATAAACCACATCATTTGTTACTAAAGAAGTAGAGCTGTATGTAGGGCCGCTGGCTACATTAAAGCCATTCACAAACCAATCGAGCTGAGGAGAAGAACCTATACTGGTTACAGTGGCTGTGAATTCAACTAATGAATCGAGGCAGCCGGGGTCTTTACCTTGGGTTATCTTAACGTTGATAGTTGGGCGTGCACTTGGAGTAGTTGCCACAGTCAATGCATTAGAAGTATCTGATTGATTCAGTACGCATGGGTCGCTTGACATGAATATGCAATCAACCACATCATTGTTCTCTACCACATTGGTAAATACAGGGCCTTGAGGAGCACCTACATTCGTACCATTGATCCTCCACTGATACAGCGGGCTTGTACCCGGATTGGTAGTTGTGGCCGTAAAGACAGCAGCCTGGCTATCACATGAAGGGCTAGGTGTTGTTTGTACAATGCTTACATCAGCGGTGATCTGTTGGTGTACGATTGTTATATCATTAGATGTAGCTGTAGGCACAGATGCACATGTAGAGTTTGAGGTCAGAATCGCCTTTACAACATCTCCATTTGCTAAAGTAGCGGTAAATGTAGGGCCCGTTATACCTGTTTGGGTAACATTGTTTACCCTCCATTCATACACCGGAGCGTTGCCGCCTGTGGTTGGCGTAGCTGTAAATGTAAGTAATTGACCGGCACAACCTGGGTTATTACCTGTAGTAAGCGCAATGCTTACCATTGGTGCTTGGGTGGTATATGTAATCGTAACGTCGTTCGAGCTAACTGCCGGATTAGGTACGGGGGCACATGATGAATTTGATAACATTTGTGCGCGTATCAATGTACCGGCCGGGTTACCCCATGTCCTTAATGTTCTTCCATCCGGGCTGATGATAGCATTGCTTGATGGAATGGCAGCATATCCACTACCTGTATTTCTTTGCCAAGAAAATACCGGAGCCCCGCCCGGGTTAACAGTGCCGGTTATAGAGAATGTAAGTGTATCCTCAATACAGCCCGGTAATACACCGCCTGTAAGGGCCATTGTTACAGCAGGACCAATGGAGCTGGAACGGCGTACTGTATCTGATACAGATGTAACGCTATCAATACCACAAGGGCTGATGTATAGAATGCGCACTTTTACACTATCGTTATTATTGAAAGCTGTAGACCTGAATGTATCGGTAGTAACACTTGGTTGCAGAATACCATTTTTAAACCATTTGATAGCTGTAATAGTAAGTCCGCTGCTTGGTACTGCATAATAAGTAAGCTCAGCACCGGGGCAAGAAGGATTGCCGCCAATAGGGGGCTTGCTTAATGTTACACTGCCTGTAGCAGAGCCGCCGCTACCGCGAATAACTACAGTATAATCTTCTGCTTGTCCGTATTGCAGTTCATCGCAAGAGTCGACATTTGTTGCAACGTCTGCAATTACACGCATACGCAGTGGTGTACACATTACGGTCGAAGCACTAGTAGGCACCACAAAATTTGCCTGTTTGATACTGCTAAAACCTGTACTGGCATTTAGGATACGCTCGGTATTTTCAAAAATGCCATTATTATTATAGTCTATATAAGCTTTAGCCTTATTGTTTCCAGCAGTAACTGTAACAGTTATAGAATAGGTACGGCCGGCTGTTAGTGTTACCCTATGCTTACAAGTGTTATTTACATAGGCACCACCATCACTGTAACCGCCTGATTCTACATGGAAGAAAGTGTCTTTAACAGTCATTGAGGCAGGGTCTGCTATCACTATCTTGCGTGGTCCGTTGTTGAAGCTGATAGCCGTTGACGCATTTGCCGGGTTAATGCTAGTCGTGCAGGAACTAACCAGTGAAGTAGCAGGAGGTGCTGTTGCACCCAGTGATGTGAGGAAACCCGAACGTGCTAAATGCGATTTCAGGTTAAACATCATTTTTGCCCTTTGTCCCGGTGTAAACCTATCCTGACAGTTAGAATAATCCATAAAATTGTGCACTACGTCACCATATGCATTACCTGTACACGGGTTGGTGCCTGTAGGGCAGGTGAATGGAGAACGTATATGTGGGTCTGTATCACAAATGCCATCGCCATCCAGCGTACAGTCAAGGTTTGGTGGGCAGGTAGTGCCGTTCAGATCCCCTTCAAAAGTATGTTGTAAGCCAAAAGCATGACCTACTTCATGTGCCAGGGTTACGTTATTGGCATAGTCAAATACCTGCGATGCCAAAACTACGGCACCATCCACACTATACTGAAGCGGACTAACCGGTGGATAAGCATAACCGGCCGTAAAGCTGCCGGAGCCGGCATAGCCGTTAACGCCATCTATTTTGTTTACTATATATATGTTATAGTAAAGCGTATTATTCCAACGGCTCAGTGCTTTAATTGTCGCATCTGTTTCACCACCGGTAAAGCCGCCACCAGGTGTTTCAATGCCACCTGCATTATAGCTTGCCAGTACAGAGCCATTTTTGCGGATGATACCATTAGAGGCATTACAAGCAGTATCGCGTTTTGCCAATACGAATTTTATAGGGATACGTGTACCGCCACTACCGGGTAATGTATATGGCGATTCTGCAGCCCAGGCTTTGTTGGTTTGATCTATCCAAGCCTGTATGATAGCATTACTGGGAGAATAACGACCTGCAAATGCAGCCGATGTATCGATAACGTGTACCACTACCGGTATTTCATACACGGTGTCTACGCCATTAGGCATCAACACTTTTAAGCTACTAATGTTAGGCGTAGATGCCACATAGGCAGCCCAACGAGCTTTCATGTCGTTAAATGATCGGGCGTAGGCAGGGTCATTGGCCATATGGTAACCATGCACCTGGTCGAAACCGCACTTTTGGGAAAATGAGGTGAAATAAGTGCACAATAACGCCACGAAGAATAGCGTAATTTTTCGTATCATGCTCTGAAAATTTGTTGTTTATATTTTACTTCTCTCGTAAAAATAACATTTTCGTTAATAAAATACTAAAAGATTTGAAGCTATCTATATGGAAGTTTTTAAACATGTAAAAAACTTGTTTTTATCATAGTTGATGGAAACTTTTATTTTTTATATTAAATCCTATCTTTGCCCACTCTGTTTTCATAAAAAGTATATAAGTATTAATCGAAAAAACCTATGCAATTAAAAGGGTTGGTAAAATTTTTTACCGCAGCGCTAATCCTTATCTCTTTGTATCAGCTATCATTTACTTGGGTAGTACGCAATGTAGAGGTAAAGGCTCGTGAAAAAGCAACAAAGCAGGCAAAGCTTCAAAATCCCGCAGCTACCGGCGAAGAACTGGAGAAACTGGTAGAGGCACGCTATGAAAGCATTACAGATAGCCTTCAGGGTGAAACTGTTATGAGCATTCCACTACTGAAAAAGTACACTTTCCAGGAAGCCAAAGAGCAAGAGTTGAACCTGGGTCTTGACCTTCAAGGTGGTATGAACGTAACGCTTGAAGTGAGCCTTGATGAGCTGGTTCGTTCTATGTCGAACAATCCGAAAGATGCAGCTTTGAACAAAGCCATAGCAGATGCCGATAAAGCAAAAGCTAACAGCCAGGCAAACTTCGTTACCTTGTTTGGTGAAGCATATACTAAAGCTAACCCAGGCGCAAAACTGGCATACCTGTTTACTAAGCCATCTGAAAAGGAAATAACCCTGCAGTCGACCAACGACCAGGTACTTGCTAAAATAAATAAGGAAGCAAAAGACGCTATCAAACGTACATACAATGTATTACTTACACGTATAGACAAGTTTGGTGTGGCTTCTCCTAATATCAACCTGGATGATAATAAAGGTATCATCACTGTAGAGCTGGCCGGTGTGCGCGACCCGGAGCGTGTACGTACTTACCTGCAATCAACAGCTAAACTGCAGTTCTTTGAAATGTATAGCAATAACGAGATCATCAATGCTATACAGCCTGCAAATGATGCACTGGCGTCTTACCTGGCAGGTGAAAAAGAAGATACAACAACTAAAGTTGCTGATAGTGCAAGTGTGGCTACCGCTGCCGTTGCCGACACAAATACCACTGCAAAAGCATCAGGTGAAGATACCGCCAGCCTTTCTTCTTTACTGGCAGGTAAAGAAGGTGCTACTACCGGAACCGATTCTGCTTCTAAAGCTGCAAAAGATGCACAAAAGAAAAACCCGCTGTTTGCTGTTTGGTATCCTAATATCACACAACAAGGAAATATCAACCAGGGCCCTGTGGTTGGTTTGGTAGCTAAGAAAGATACAGCTAAACTGAACCATTACCTGAGCCTGGATGTTGTACGCAATAAATTCCCAAACAACGTAAAATTCATCTACGGTGCAGAGGATAAAAAAGATGCGCGCAACGCTAATGCACCTTTGATGCTATATGCTATCAAAACAGTGCCTGGTGGCGAAAATGAAGCAAAACTGGAAGGTGATCACGTGACGGATGCCCGCATGGATTACAACCCCCTGAACGGTAAACCAGAGGTTGCTATGAGCATGGATGTAACAGGTGCACGTATCTGGAAAAAAATGACAGGTGAGAATGCAGGCCGTTATGTAGCAGTGGTACTGGATGATAAAGTATATTCAGCCCCATTGGTAAATGGCGAGATCCCTAACGGTAACACTTCCATCAGCGGTAACTTTACTGTAGAAGATGCAACGGACCTGGCCAACATCCTGAAATCAGGTAAACTGCCAGCACCTGCACGCATTGTGCAGGAACAAGTGGTAGGCCCTACACTAGGTGCTGAATCTATTGCTGCGGGTATGAACTCTCTGATTATTTCATTTCTGGTAATATTTGTATTGATGCTGGTTTACTACAATACCGGTGGTATCGTAGCCAACATTTCCCTGATACTGAACGTACTGTTCACTATCGGTATTCTTTCTGCATTGCACGCTACACTTACTATGCCTGGTATAGCCGGTCTGGTATTAGGTATTGGTATGGCTGTGGATACGAACGTTATCATATTTGAGCGCATAAAAGAAGAACTGGCAGGTGGCAGTACCTATGATGAGGCGATTAAAAAAGGTTACAATAATTCATTGGCACCCGTATTGGATGGCCACGTAACGATCCTGATTACATCTATCATTCTGTTTGCATTTGGCCTTGGTCCGGTACTTGGTTTCGCTACTACACAGATCATCAGTATCCTGTTGTCTTTGTTCTGTGGCATCCTTGTGTCACGTCTGGTTACGGACATCTATACGAAACGTGAGCGCCACTTCAAATACTTCACAAGCCTGTCTAAGGCTATCTTCCGCAAAGCACACTTCAACTTTGTAGGTGCCCGTAAAATAGCATATGTTATATCTGTAATCGTATTGCTGGGCGGTATTGGTTCTTTTTTCAACGGCTTTGATTATGGTGTGGAATTTGACGGTGGACGTAGTTATACTATCGCTTTCGATAAGCAACATACCGTAAGCGAAGTGCGTGAAAAACTGAAAGGTTATTTTGACGGTGAATATCCTGTTGTTAAAACAATAGGCCAGGATAACCACCTCAATATCACTACTGCTTACCTGATAAAACAACCGGGCCAGGAAGTAGAACTGAAAGTACAGGAGAAACTGCGCGAAGGTTTGACAAAAGAGGGTTTTATACCTGCTAATACCACCGCAGAAACATTTGCCAGCAAGTATATTCAGAGTTCTCAAACAGTATTGCCAACAATATCTGATGACCTGAAAGCAGGTGCTATACAAGCTACCCTGTTCTCACTGCTGGCAATATTTGTATATATACTGATACGCTTCCGCAAATGGCAGTACTCATTAGGTACTATCGTAGCCCTGATGCACGACGTATGTATCACATTAGCGGTGTTCTCTTTCCTGAAAGGTGTGGTGCCATTTGCGTTGGAAATCGACCAGCACTTTATTGCAGCCGTACTTACGGTAATAGGTTTCTCGATGAACGATACTGTTATCGTTTTCGACCGTATTCGTGAATACTTCCGTAAAAATCCGAAAGAAGGTAAAGAAAGCGTTATCAACCGTGCCATTAACGATACACTGAGCCGTACTATCATGACATCACTTACGGTGTTCCTGTCTGTACTGATCCTGTTCATATTTGGTGGTGAAGTAACACGCGGCTTTGCCTTTGCAATGCTGATAGGTGTTATCACAGGTACTTATTCTTCTATATTCGTGGCGGCTCCTATCCTGGTAGATATGGACAAGAAAGACAGCCTGAAACAAGAAGTAGACCGTGAGGCACATATCGAAGAACTGAAAAAACTGGCGTAATAGCCGTAATATAAATTGAACCTAAAAATCCCGTTCCTTGTTGGAACGGGATTTTTATATCTGTACTATTGCAACATTCTCTATATCACTGCAATGCTGCATTTCACTACTTTTGTAAACGTATGCTGAAGAATTTTTTAGAACACCTGGGCCGTATTGCTATCATGCTGAAGGAATCCATCAGCCGCCCTGAAAACATGAAGGTATATTGGAAGGAGTTCATGGAGCAATGTAATGATATTGGTATCCGTTCGCTGCCTATTGTTATTGTTATCTCTTTCTTTCTGGGTGCGGTACTTACGATACAAACGGCTTATCAACTCATTAGTCCACTGGTGCCCAAGCCGGTTATCGCGCAAATCATCCGTGACTCTACTATACTTGAGCTTTCGCCTACCGTTATTTGTATAGTGCTGGCTGGTGTGGTAGGTTCTAAAATAGCATCGGAACTCGGTAATATGCGGGTGAGCGAGCAGATAGATGCACTGGAAATAATGGGTATCAATACAAAGACATATTTAGTATTACCCAAAATAATAGCAGCAGTGATAATGGTACCCAGCCTTATTGTACTTTCTATAGCTATCAGTATATGGGGAGGGTATATAGCGGGTATGTTTTCAAGTATTATAACCGAAGAGCAATTTTATCAGGGGCTAACGCAAGGGTTCCTCCCATACAACCTCTTCTTTGCTATGGCTAAGTCATTTACGTTCGCACTTATCATTTCCATCATTCCTGCTTATTATGGTTATTATGTGCAGGGTGGTGCATTGGAAATTGGCCGTGCTTCTACCACTTCAGTAGTTGTTAGCTGTATATTGATATTGCTGGGCGACTATGTACTGTCGATATTGCTATTGTAATAAACAGAAGTGTTATAACAACAAAAGCGGCCTTACGGGGCCGCTTTTCTTTTCATTCACCTATAAACAAACCAAGTTCTTATTGTTGCGTAGCAGTATAAACCACATCTACTGTGTAGGTACCTGCAGGGTAAGCAAAACCCGGAGTAGCTTCATACTTTACTGCGAAAGTCTGGTTGCCACCTTTGCTACCGTTTGTAATCAGGTTTTTAGCAGTACTGCTCAGGTCGGCATAAGTAGTAGCAGAATATGGAGTAGCAATGGTACCACCTGTACCGTTAGCAGACACCATTACACCCAGCACACCGGCGATAGGCATAACAGGAGCAGGAGACGTAGTACCGGTATAAGTAAAGTTGGCAGCGTTTGTTTTTACCGCTACAGTAAAGTTTTTATTAGAACGCACTTTCAGGCCTTGCTCGCTTGAAGTAACACCGTTAGCATAATCGTTAACTGTATTGAAAGCCAGGTTTACGGCAGCACCGGTAGCGCTGTTGTTGCCTGTGAAGGTGATTTCAATAGCATTGCTCAGGTTCAGGTTTACGGTTTGTGTAGCTGAAGATGAAGCGTTTTGAGCGTTAGCAGCGAAAGATGCAGAAATCAGGGCGGCGATTGCGAATACTTTTTTCATTTTGTTTGTTGTTTGTTTTTGTTTGAGTTTGTTTCGTTGTTTGATGATGCAAAGATGCACCGCCGCAACACCCAAGACAAATTTTGAGCCCCCGTTAACCCCTGATTTGCAATCGGTTAACGAGGGCTTAACAAATAGCCTGCTTTATATAATGCTATGTCATGGCATTTGTATTAGCAAAGGACAATATTTTTTCAAAGAGTTCTTTAGGTTCAAAGGGCTTTGAGATATAATCCTGCATTCCCGCATCGATGCATTTATCGCTTTCACCCTTCATGGCATCAGCCGTCATAGCTATTATAGGAATATCGAGCTTTAATTGGTTGCGTATATATGTGGTAGCCTGGTAACCGTCCATTTCAGGCATTTGCAGGTCCATAAGTACTATGTCGCATTTGTCAGTTGTTAAAGTCTCAACGGCTTCTTTGCCATTACAGGTCATGATTACATCGGCCCCCTGGTTTTTTAAGGTATAAAGCACCACCTTTTGATTAATCAGGTTATCTTCTGCTACCAGCACCTTAACCCCTTGCAATAAGCCTGTTTGCTGCGCTGCGCTAGATATTTCTACTTTCTTAACAGCCTGTTGCTTTATTTTATAAGGTATTTGTAGCGTAAACACAGAGCCTTTACCGTATTCGCTTTTTACACTTACCGTACCGTTTTGTAGTTCGGCCAGTTGTTTTACAATGGCTAAGCCCAAACCGGTACCACCATATATGCGCGATGTATTTTTATCTACCTGGGTATATAGTTCAAAAACTTTATCCAGCTTGTCAGCCGGTAGCCCTATGCCGGTATCTGCTACGTCAATTCCAAGTAGTACATCATTGTCATTGTGCTCAATAGGATAAAGCTTTACAGTGATAGCCCCTTCTGATGTGAATTTAACTGCATTAGCTGCCAGGTTGATGATCATCTGTTGCAGGCGAAGGGCATCACCTGTTACTACCTCCGGTACGCCGGTATCTATTAGGCAGTTGAGCGCCAGGTCTTTTTCCTGTGCTTTTACCTGTAATGGGTAGATGGCTTTTCGTACCGTATCGGCAATGTTAAAGTCATTGACATCGATATGGAATTTGCCTGATTTTATCTTAGAAAAATCAAGTAAATCATTGATGATACTTAACAGGTTTTCTGCAGATTCTTTGATAGATTGTACATACTCTTTTTGCACATCATTCAGTGATGTATCCAGCAGCAGGTTGCCCATACCCATCACACCATTCATAGGTGTGCGTATCTCATGGCTCATGTTTGCCAGGAAATTTTCCTGTGCTTCTTTGGCCTGCAGGGCTTCTTCGCGGGCATCTATCATTTCAAGCTGTGCCTTTTTAAGCTCTGTAATGTCTACGGACACACCACATACATAGATAGTATTGCCATTCTCATCCAGCACAGGAAACTTCATTATGTAGAAGTATTTTTCAGTGCCTTTATATGAAAATGTCTCTTCAAAAGCCATCGTCTGCTTGTTTTCTATTATCAGCCGGTGTAGCCTACGATAGTTTTCAAGGCTATTGCGGTTGTACTTGAAAACATCTTCTTCAGAAATAGTACTTACATCCATGTCAGGTGAAATATCTACCATTTCTTTCAGTTTGCGGTTCATCAGCAGGTATTTGCCTTCCAGGTCTTTTACATAAATAATGTTAGGGTTATTATCGATAACAGATTGTAATAGCTGCTGCTGGTGCCGACGCCTTTCCTCTGCTTTTTCCAGTTCCAGCGCCAGTGTTTTATTCTTTTCATTATCCCATATTATGAACTGGAGGTCTTTAAAACCCCCGTCTTCATTCATCATAAAGTAGAGCTGGCAGCCTATCCATTTTTTTACATGGGCTTTAGTATATATCTGCACTTCCAGAGTCTGCTCCATTACTTCGCCATTTACCGTGCGTGCTATTATTTTATTAATATAATCTCTGAATTCATGTGGCATACATTGTGTGATGTGCAAACCAACCATAGCAGACGGTGTAAAACCCGAAAGGCGTTCTGCATTTTCGCTTACGAAAGTGATGAAACCATTGGCATCTGTATTTAGTATTGTAATCCCTGAGTCTTCGATCATGGTTCTATAACGACTTGCCAGGTACAATACGCTCTGCTCGCGTTTTACGCGGCGCAATACATTTTTACGCACATAGTACATAGCATATACCAGGCCGACACCCAGTATTACATACAGCGCAATAGAAAAGCTGAGATAGGAGACACTAGCTACAATTGCGGGGTGCTTGTAGATATATATCGACTGTAGTGCTAATAAACATACAGTGGCACTGATGGCCAGTAACATTATTTGACGAAGATTCATAAAAACACGTGATACCCCTTAATGTACCCTTATAGACAAAGGGTAGCTAATAAGTGTTAAAAGTACACAAAGCTTTTAATATAAATAAGGTATGTATATAAGAAAAGCAGGTATTAACCTGCTTTTCTTATATACATATTAATGTTGCAACATAACTTCAGTAATGTAATCAAGACCGACCTCAAGGGCACTTTGTTCATTTGGCTTACACTGTTTTTTCAGGCCGTTTTCTTTTATTAATCTAAGCCCGGCATTCAGCAGTTCTTCATAACGCTCGAAGCTTAAAATAGTGCGGTACTTGGCATCGTATAGCTTTTGAACAATTTGTGGTTCCATATCCTCTTGGTTAGTGTTGATCAAATGTGTTAGTATGTATCTTATTGTTGTGTAGCAGTATAAACCACATCTACTGTGTAAGTACCTGCAGGGTAAGCAAAACCCGGAGTAGCTTCATACTTTACTGCGAAAGTCTGGTTGCCACCTTTGCTACCGTTTGTAATCAGGTTTTTAGCTGTGCTGCTCAGGTCGGCATAGGTAGTAGCAGAATATGGGGTAGCAATAGTACCACCGGTACCGTTAGCAGACACCATTACACCCAGCACACCGGCGATAGGCATTACAGGAGCAGGAGAAGTAGTACCGGTATAAGTAAAGTTGGCAGCGTTTGTTTTTACAGCAACAGTAAAGTTTTTATTAGAACGCACTTTCAGGCCTTGCTCGCTTGAAGTAACACCGTTAGCATAATCGTTAACTGTATTGAAAGCCAGGTTTACGGCAGCACCGGCAGCGCTGTTATTGCCTGTGAAGGTGATCTCGATAGCATTGCTCAGGTTCAGGTTTACGGTTTGGGTAGCTGAAGATGAAGCGTTTTGAGCGTTAGCGGCGAAAGATGCGGAGATCAGAGCGGCGATTGTGAATACTTTTTTCATTTTGTTTGTTGTTTGTTTTTGTTTGAGATTGTTTCGTTGTTTGATGATACAAAGATGGGGCTATGCCGCCTGCACATGCAAATTCACGGGGCCTGTTAACCCGCGTTTTGCAATCGGTTAACAACCGGTTAACAAATGACTTGTGCGCTAATGGATATTAAAAAGCCCCGCAAAAGCAGGGCTGTAGATATATTTCATATTTCGTAACCTATAGAATATTAGTCTTCTTTTTTATCATCCTCCGGCTTTGCCTCATTGGGCCCTTCCGGTTGTTTTACTTCTGTTACAGAAACATTATCGCCAGCATAGCGCGATACGATATCATATA
>DASWWE010000182.1:0-16933 GCA_036406055.1 Flavipsychrobacter sp.
TTTTGCTTCTTTTCCCGCATAGACATCAGGTCATTCTGGTCGAAGAAGGTCATCCATGCCAGGAAGGCGATGCCTGTCAGCAAAAACTTATTGGTAAGAATACGAAATACAGGTTTCATACACGAGATGTGTTTTTACACCACTAATTTAAAAATTAAAAACCGAATTTCAGGGTTTTGCCCGGGTAGAATGCACTTGTACCCAGTTCTTCTTCAATACGCAACAGTTGGTTGTATTTCGCCATACGGTCGCTGCGCGATGCCGAACCTGTTTTTATCTGTCCGCAATTCAGTGCTACAGCAAGGTCAGCTATCGTGTAATCTTCCGTTTCACCGCTACGGTGGCTCATTACCGTGTTATAACGTGCGCGTTGCGCCATGGTTACGGCTTCTATCGTTTCTGTAAGCGTACCTATCTGGTTTACTTTTACCAACAGGCCATTGCCTACACCTTCCGTAATACCTTTCTCAAGACGGTTTACATTGGTAACAAACAGGTCATCGCCTACCAACTGCACCTTGCTACCTACTTTTTCAGAAAGCATTTTCCAACCCTTCCAGTCATCTTCATCCATACCATCTTCAATGCTCACAATGGGGTATTTCTTACACCACTTAGCCCAGTATTCCACTACTTCTTCGCTGCTCATCTTAGCACCACTGCTTTTGTGGAAGATGTATTTTTTAGATTTTGCATCGTACAGCTCGCTGATGGCAGCATCCATAGCTATCGCTACTTGCTCACCGGGTTTGTAGCCTGCTTTTTCTATTGCTTTTAGTACGGTTTCAATAGCCTCTTCGTTGCTCTTAATTTCAGCAGGGGCAAAACCACCTTCATCACCTACGTTGGTATTGTAGCCTTTTTCCTTCAATACGTTTTTCAGACTGTGGAATATTTCAACACCCCAGCGTAGGCCTTCGCTAAAAGTAGGCGCACCTATAGGCATTACCATAAATTCCTGGAAGTCTATTTTATTATCCGCGTGCGCACCACCGTTCAGGATGTTCATCATCGGCACAGGCAATGTCTTAGCATTGGCACCACCTACGTAGCGGTACAGACTAAGGCCCGTAGCTTGCGCAGCAGCTTTAGCAGTGGCCAAACTTACAGCCAGTATAGCATTGGCACCCAGTTTAGCTTTATTGGGTGTACCATCCATTTCCAGCATAGCCTGGTCCAGGCCACGTTGGTCGGTCACATCCCAGCCATACAGTTCTTCAGCTATCTTATCGTTTACATTAGCCACAGCTTTCTGAACACCTTTACCCAGATATTGTTTTTTGTTACCGTCGCGCAGTTCTACCGCTTCGTGTTTACCGGTGCTGGCACCTGATGGTACCGCAGCACGGCCCATCAGGCCATCGCTGGTATGAACGTCAACTTCTACAGTAGGATTGCCACGGCTATCTAATATCTGGCGGGCAACGATGTTGGATATAAAACTCATGTTAATGATTTTTCAATTCGGGTGCAAAGATAATCTGTGTCAATTATTTTCCATGTTAAAAAGAAAAAGCCGGGTAATCTACCCGGCCTATAATTATGAATGAGTCGTTATTAATTCAATCCTTTCCGGATGATACCGCCACCTATTACATCATCGCCATCATAAAACACAGCCGACTGGCCGGGGGCTATACTATTCACCGCATGGTCGAAAGACACCCGCACCATATCACCCTCAGTATGGATACGGCTCATAGAGCCCGCATCTTTATAGCGTATCTTGGTAGTGGCTTCTATACCATCGGGCATGGTGTCATACTTTATCATATTCAGCCCACCTACTATCATTTCGCTCTGCTGCAGTTCATGCGCCTCACCTAATACAATGGTATTTGTTTCAGGAATTATTTTGGTAACAAACACAGGTTTGCCTAATGCTATATCCAGGCCCTTGCGCTGACCAATAGTATAGAAGGGATAACCTTTATGCTTGCCCACGATGCTGCCATCTGCCAGTACAAAGTTGCCACCGGCTACTTCTGCTTCCAGCGTAGGTATCTGGCGCTTCAGGAAGCCGCGGTAATCGTTATCGGGCACAAAGCATATCTCGTAGCTTTCTGCTTTTTTCGATAGTTCAGGGTAGCCCATATCCAGCGCTATCTGGCGTATCTCTGTTTTCAGGTAATCGCCAAGCGGGTATATGCTGCGGCTCAGGCAGTCTTGCCCCAAGCCCCATAGCACATAGCTCTGGTCTTTGGTCAGGTCTTTCGCCTTCGACATTACAAAGCGGTTATTTTCCTCGCGCACCTTCACATAATGGCCCGTTGCAATGAAATCGCAGTTGAGCGCATCGGCACGCTTCAGCAATGCTGACCATTTGATATGTGTATTGCACAGCACACACGGATTGGGCGTGCGGCCGGCCATATATTCTTCTACAAAGTTGTTGATAACATGATCGCCAAACTCATCGCGTATATCCAGCACATAGTGCGGAAAACCGTGATCTACCGCCGCCTGGCGGGCATCGTTGAAAGAATCAAGATTGCAGCAACCTGTTTCCTTTTTACCACCACCGGCAGATGCATAGTCCCATGTCTTCATGGTAATACCCACTACCTCATAACCTTGGTTATGAAGCATCAGCGCTGTAACAGTACTATCAATACCGCCACTCATCGCCACCAAAACTTTTCCGTTCCTGCTCATTGGTTTATTAAAAAAGAACGGCAAAGGTACGCATTCGGCAGAAATGGACATTTTAGCCCTGATAGATATTACGTTACGCCTTATCAGCGCTGCTGATAGTGGCATTATAACCGCAGGTGTAGTACTTTTGATGTCAATGCAATACGAAGTAGCATTCCCATCGGGCAAGGTGCAATATATATTCGGCAAAGGGCTGAAATCCATAGAGCCATTGGCGCCACAGCCGGTCATTCTTACCGATAGCCATATTGCATCGCTATACCCTTCCCTTACCGAAGAATACCCCAGCATCATTATACCCGCCGGGGAAAGCTATAAAACACTGGAAACACTGGAAAGCATTACAGGCCAGTTATTGCAACACCAGGCACAGCGAAAGTCGATACTGGTAGGCGTAGGCGGTGGTGTAGTAACGGACATAACAGGTTTTGCAGCAGCAGTGTACATGCGGGGCATCAGCTGCGGTTTTGTACCCACTACCCTACTGGGCATGGTAGATGCTGCTATCGGTGGTAAAAATGGTATAGACTTTGGCCTGCAAAAAAACCTGGTGGGCACTATAAGGCAACCGCAGTTCATCTTATTTGATACCACCTTCCTGCAAACATTGCCGGAAATAGAATGGAGCAATGGCTTTGCAGAGGTGATAAAATATGCCTGCATTTTTGATGCACCTCTGTTTGATGAGCTGGCCGTGAACCATATGGCCTATTACCAGCAGCAGCAAACAGCATTGAAAGAACTGATACAATGCTGCGCTACATGGAAGAACCAAACTGTGCAGGAAGACGAGCATGAAAACGGCAGGCGAAAGCTGCTGAACTTTGGCCATACCGTAGGCCATGCTATAGAAACCTTATACCAGTTGCCACACGGGCAGGCCGTAGCATTGGGCATGCTGGTAGCATGTAAAGTATCGGAAACGGTAACGCAACTGGATGACCATGTTTACCATAGGCTGACTACTGTGTTGCAACAGTATAAACTGCCCTATTCCCTGACACTGCATCCGGAGAGGCTAATGGATATATTGGTGATGGATAAGAAACGGAATGACGATAAAATAGACTTTATTGTATTAAAGAACATCGGCCATGCTGCTATTGAAACGATCGGTTTCGATGTAGTGCGGAAAGCGATAGATAATTTCAGCTATGCAGGCAATCATTAGCCCAGGAAAGATAAGCGGAACGCTTACACCGCCTGCATCGAAAAGCCTGATGCAGCGGGCATGTGCAGCAGCGCTATTGCATAATGGAACAACTATTAGTCATAACCCCGGCATATCGGATGATGATAAAGCAGCCTTGCGCATTGTACAGCAACTAGGCGCTAGTGTAGATTGCGCGGCAGATAACAGCATCATTATAAAGAGTAATGGCATACGCCCGGTAAGTAATAGCATTGATTGCGGTGAAAGTGGCTTATCAGCGAGGCTGTTCATACCCATAGCTTCCATGCATACAGGTAGCATTACCGTAAATGGTCATGGCAGTTTACTAAATCGCCCGTTCGATGTATATGCCGATGTATTGCCACAGCTTGGTGTGCAGGTAACCGGCAGCAAATTGCCCATGATGATAACCGGTCCAGTACAACCCAAAAACATTACCATCGATGGCAGTATTAGTTCACAGTTCTTAAGCGGATTGTTATTTGCCTTTGCATACAGTGCTACAGAACCAGTAGTCATTACCGTAAACAGGCTTAACAGCAAGCCTTATATAGATATGACGCTGGATGTACTAAGAACATTCGGCAAGAAAATACATCATGAGGATTACCACAAATTTTATATAAATCCGCAAACAGTAACGAGCAGTGATATTGAAATAAACATAGAAGCCGACTGGAGTGCGGCTGCTAATTTCATCATTGCAAAAGCCATTGGTCATGCTATTTCCATCAACAACCTGAACCCCAACTCTCTGCAAGCAGACAGGGCAATATTGCAAGTGGTAAACGAGCAAAAAACTGCATTCAACTTTGATGCAACAGACTGTCCTGACCTCATACCTATACTATCGGTATATGCTGCCTATTGCAGCGGCACAAGTACCATACAGGGCATGAACCGGTTGGTACATAAAGAAAGCAACCGTATAGAAAGCACTACAGCTATGTTACATACGTTTGGCATTACATATAGCCTGCAGGATGACATGCTTGAAATCAGCGGTGGTAAGCCATTGCAAAGCTGCACCATAAATGGATATAACGACCACCGCATTGTAATGGCAGCGGCCATAGCAGCGCTGGGTGCCGATGAGGACGTAACGATAAATGATGCGCAGGCGGTAGCCAAGTCTTACCCCGATTTTTTTAAACACTTATCTTCACTGGGTGCTAAATGTATTTTGAAAGATGAATAGTTTCGGACGCATATTTCGTGTCAGCATATTCGGCGAATCGCACGGCCCTGCAGTAGGCATCATTATTGATGGCTGCCCCGCAGGTATTGCATTGACAGTAGATGATTTTACCGCAGACCTTGAACGGCGCAAAGCAGGTGCAGCAGGCACTACGCCACGTAAGGAAGATGATATACCGGAAATAGTAAGTGGCGTGTTTAATGGATATACTACCGGTGCGCCCATCACAATTATTTTCAGGAACAACAATACCCGTTCTGCCGATTACGATGCACTGAGAGCCACACCACGCCCCGGCCATGCCGATTTTGTGCTGCATGAAAAATTTAAAGGGTATAATGATTACCGCGGTGGTGGTCACTCATCAGGCAGGCTCACAGTGTGCCTGGTAGCTGCGGGCGTAATAGCCAAAAAGGTAATAGCGCCTGTATCGATACAGGCAAAATTGGCAGAAGCGGGTGGCAATACAGATATAGAAGCTGCGATACAAAAGGCAGTGGAGGAGCAAGATAGCATTGGTGGCATTGTAAGTGTTTCTGCAACGGGGCTACCATTGGGCCTGGGCGAACCGTTTTTTGATAGTGCAGAATCACTCATCAGCCATATGATATTTGCCGTGCCTGCTATAAAGGGTATTGAATTTGGGGCAGGCTTTGCCGGAACAAAGATGAAGGGCAGTGAACACAATGATGCCATCATAGATGAAAAAGGCACTACACGCACCAACCATGCAGGTGGCATCAATGGCGGCATTACCAATGGCAATGAACTGCATTTCCGCATAGCCGTAAAACCCACCAGCAGCACACCAAAAGCACAGCATACCTGGAATACACAAACACAGTCGGTAGAAACCTTTGCGGTAAAAGGCCGTCACGACCTGTGCATCGCCCTGCGCGTGCCGGTGGTGGCCGAAGCAGCCACAGCCATAGCGCTGGCCGATATGTTATTACTCAAGGCATAAAAAAACACCCTTGCATGGCAAGGGTGTTGTATATTTTATTAACTATTGGTTTATTTAGACCAGATAGAAGGCTCACCGGTGTTCACGCCAAAGTCATTCACCATATTGCTGGTTTTGTCTTTGATAGTGTAACGAACCGTCAGTGTACCGTGTTTACCATAAAACTCTTCATATTTCAGGGTACCGGTACCTTGTATTTCATACCTGTTATCCACAGTTTGCAGCGGTATCGTAACCTCATCACCATTAATAATCATATCTACAGGTGCAGTAGCATTGTTGTAGAAACCACGGATAACCATTTTATTCATGCTGGCACCATCTTCAATGCTCACCTGGTATTGGTTTGTAAGGGTATACGTACCTTTTTCTATTACATTCCAAACACCTTTATATTTATCCCTGGTGATGATCTCGCATTGCGTGCCTTCATAACCCGTTGGGCATATACAGGCACCATCCTTACATACGCCACCGTAAGCGCAAACGATCGCCTTACATTTGTCATTATTACAAGATGTATAAGTAACTGCTGTGAATGCTGCAATGGCGCTGAGCGCAGAAAGTATTATAGTCTTAAAACGGGCTTTCATTAGCACATATAATTTTAACGAAGCTTAAAGATAAAAGAAACAATTTTAAAATGCAACTGGCGTGCCAATTTCTATTTGTCTTTTATTTTACCCCGTAATGCTAATGATTTCAATGACGGATATATCCTGAAAAATGACTATTGGCGTTCTGTTTCCATCTTGTATGCCTTGATGCCACGGTAGATGGCCAATGCCACTTCGTACACGCCACGTTCCGAATTCAGGTACACCTCTTCTTCCGGGTTATTGATATAACCACACTCTACCAGCACACCCGGCATAGCACTACCTGCCAGCACTTCCAGCCCCTTCTGCATTACGCCGCGGCTGGACCTGCCCTGGCTCACAAACTGGCTTTGTATATGATTGCCCAACGATACGCTGCGGCTTAAAAACGCCTGTGAATATTGGGCTATAATAATGGCAGTCATCGGGTCGTTCTCATTCAGCAAGCCCGGTTCTTCTGCTACTTCTTCGGTATATTCACCTATGGCGCCTTCCTTTTGTGAGTTTCGGTGCAAACCCAGTACGTAGCTTTCCGTACCATTGGCTTTGGTTACATGGTCGTAGGTTACTTTATATATGGGTTGCTTTACTTTCTTCTTTCCCTTCTTCACCGTTTTGTAACCTACCAGTTCCCTGTTCTTGCGAAAGGGTGTCGAGTTGATATGTATAGATATAAACACATCCCCTTTATTTTTATTAGCTATTTCATGTCTTTCAGGCAAGGTAGGATATACATCGGTAGTACGGGTATACAGTACTTGCACCCCCTTCATACTATCATTTATCATCTTGCCCAGGCGCATAGCTATAGCCAGTGTCACGTCCTTTTCGCTTGAAAACTGTCCGCGCGCACCGGCATCTTTACCACCGTGGCCGGCGTCCAGCACAATTTTTGTTATCTTATTACCGTTTGCAGCATTAGCAATGAATGATGAGAAACCAATGAACAGTATGAAGAGAAAAATCCTTTTCGACATAATTAAGACTACTTGCAAATGGGGTTAAATATACAAATTCATAAACGTACCGAACCAAATACCTATTTTTGTGCCCGTTCATGAGCCCGTGCGGTAAAATTATTTTAAAAATTTCATGCAGCCGCTGCCTTGCAATTTGCATGGGGCTCATTTTTACATTTGTTTTAACAAACACAGCCTTTGCTCAGCGCAAAACCGTTGACACATCTACAACTTTAATCATATCTGCTGATACTTTAATTAAAGACAGTCTGGTTATTGTCGATAGCCTGGCCGTTGATAGCCTGGGCGGCGATACGCTCACGATAGATTCTGTATCGAACCAAAGCCTGGAAGACAGGTTGGGCATCCGCATATCACCCGATGCGCTTCCGTCGGAAGTGACCGCTAACGCATCCGATTCGGCCGTGCTGGATATGACAGAAAACAACTTTGAGCTGTATGGTAATGCCAAAGTGAATTATGAAAATATGCAACTGGATGCATACAAGGTTACTTATAAACAATCTTCTAATATCGTAACCGCTGCACTGTCTGAAGACACCGCTATCCTGTCTAAAGGCAAGCCTACCTTCTCGCAGGGGCAGGAAAAGTTTACGTACGATTCCCTGCAGTATAATTTTAAAAGCAAACGCGCTATTGTGCGCAATGCCCGGTCGCAATATGGTGAAGGCTATGTGTATAGTGAGCAGGTGAAACGCAACCCTGACCAGACTATATATGGTCTTAATAACGTATATACCACCTGCGCGCTGGAAACACCACACTACGGTATCCGTGCCAAAAAAATAAAGGTTGTGCCGGGGCGGGTAGCTGCTACGGGGCCGGCTAATATCGTTATCGAGAATGTACCTACCCCGCTGTTCTTGCCATTCGGTTTGTTCCCCATTACACAGGGGCAACGTTCGGGGTTCAAGTTGCCTACCTATACTATAGAGCAAAACCGTGGTCTGGGACTTTTAGGAGGTGGTTATTACTTCAGCCTCAGCCAGAAGACCGACCTGCTGGTAGAAACCAACCTCTATTCAAAGGGCAGCTGGGCTACCAATTTCCTGAGCAATTATAACAACAGGTACCGATACAATGGTAGCCTTGCTTTTAAATATGCCTACAATAAGACTGGCGAAGAATTTGAAACCAATGCGGGCATTACTAAAGACTTTAACGTGCAGTGGACACACCGCTCCGATCCTAAATCGCGCCCGGGTACAAATTTCTCAGCTTCGGTAGATTTTGGTACTTCGACTTACAACGCCAACAATACTTTTACGGCCAACCAGATATTGCAGAACCAGTACCAATCGAACATCACCTATTCAAAAACATGGGCTAATAAGCCGTACTCTCTGTCAGTAGCTGCCAGACACAGCCAGAATACAAATACCAGGCGCGTAGATGTAACACTGCCGGAAATCAACTTTTTTGTAAATACCTTCAATCCATTCCAGGGCAAGAATAGTGTGGGTACGCATTGGTACGATAAGATAACTACCCAGTATACCCTTAAAGCTATCAACCAGACCTCTTTTTACGATAGCAATTTCAGCTTCAGCAACATCCCCGATTTCGAATACAATAACGGCATAGTGCATGATATACCTATCAGCGCATCTTACAATATCTTCCGGTTCATTAATATGACACCCAGGGTGGCTTATAAGGAATACTGGCTTACACGCCAGCGCTATCAATATTATAATGCCAATTATGACAGGATAGATACGATAGACTACAATGGCTTTTATACAGCTCGTGATTTCAGCGCGTCTATTGATTTCAATACCCGCATCTATGGTGTGAAAATGTTTAAGAAAGGGAAGATTGCCGGCATACGCCATGTGCTTACGCCATCTGTGGGTTTTGGCTATATACCTAACTATGCCGCAGCACCTTTCTACTATGGGTATCAAACACGCCTGCGCCCAAATGAAGCACCTGCTTATCGCTCCACATACGAAGGCTCTATACCGGGTGTGCCCGGCATGGGCCAGTTTGGCGATTTCCGTAGCGCCATACCTTTCTCGCTGGATAACAACCTGCAGGTAAAAGTGCGTTCCGATAAAGATACTACCGGGTTTAAGAATGTACGCCTGATAGACAATTTTACCCTCAGCAGCGCTTATGATATTGCAGCCGATTCGTTCAACTGGTCGAATATCAATATGCGCTTCGGTACCCTACTGTTCAATATCATCAATATATCAGCAGGTGCTACGTTCGACCCCTATGCATTCGACTATGAAAATGGCCGCCGCCTGAAGCAAACAATGCTGGAATCGAACCGTGGTATAGCCCGGCTGCAAACAGCTAACGTAAGTCTTGGTGGAAGCATCAATGGCAAACCTAAAGACAAGAAAACACCACCGCCGGGACAGGAAGACGAATTCAGCCGCATGATGCAATACGGCAGGTACAATGACTATGTAGATTTTTCTGTTCCCTACAACCTTACGTTTAGCTATTCACTGAACCTGACCAACCAATATGTAAAAGAATCTAAGAAAGACTCTTTATACGTATCACAGCACAGCATCAACCTATCGGGTGATGTGAACATAACCCCGCGGTGGAAATTTGGCTTTACTACTTATTACGACCTGATATCTAAACAGCTACAAACCTCATCATTCGATATATACCGCGATATGCACTGCTGGGAAATGAGGCTGAGCACCATTCCTTTCGGCCAGAGAAAAAGTTTCTACTTCACGCTGCAGGTAAAAGCCCAGGTGCTGAACGACCTGAAACTGATACGCAGGCGCGATTACAGAGATGCACTATAATATAATATGAAAGCCCGTAAAAGCTTTTTCTACTTTTGAGCTTCATTTGATTATTTTTGTACCGATTATTCCTAACAAATTATAATTATTAGCTATTTATGGCAATTGTTGATCTGGTAATGCCCAAGATGGGTGAGAGTATCATGGAGGCGACCGTTTTGAAATGGCACAAGAACGCTGGTGACAAAGTAAAGATGGACGAAACGGTACTGGAAATAGCTACGGATAAAGTAGATAGCGAAGTACCCTCTACTGCCGAAGGTACCATTACAGAGATACTGTTTAAGGAAAATGACGTAGTACCGGTAGGTACCGTTATAGCCCGTATAGATACGGTAGGCGCAGGCGCTGCTGCACCCGCACCGCAACCTGCTGCCCCTGTGCAGCAAGCGGCACCGCAGCCGGCACCCGTTGCTGCTGCACCGGTAAGCGCACCGCAACCACAAGCCGCTGCCCCTGCTATGTCGGCAGGCGATGGCAACCGCTTCTACTCTCCGCTGGTACTGAATATCGCTTCCAAAGAAGGCATCGGTATGGCCGAACTGGAAAATATACCGGGTACCGGCAATGAAGGCCGCGTAACCAAAAAAGACATTCTGCAATATGTAGCCAACCGTGGTAATGGCGCTGTAGCACAACCACAGGCTGCACCTGCTGCACAACCGGCACCGACAGCAGCACCGGCACCGCAACAGGCAGCACCTGCTGCACAGCCTGCAGCCAGCGCTGCTCCTACATCTACAGGTAACTATGGTGGCAATGTGGAAATAATAGAGATGGACCGCATGCGCAAGCTGATAGCTGACCACATGGTACGCAGCAAGGCTACTTCTCCGCACGTTACCAGCTTTACAGAGTGCGATGTGACTAACATCGTAAACTGGAGGAATAAAGTAAAAGGCTCTTTCGAGAAGAAATATGGTGAGAAGATCACCTTCACGCCCATATTCATCGAGGCTATCGTGAATTGCATCCGCAAATACCCGATGATAAACAGCAGCGTAGATGGAGATAAGATCATTGTGAAGAAAGACATCAACATAGGTATGGCTACTGCCCTGCCAAGCGGCAACCTGATAGTGCCTGTTATCAAAAATTCGGACACTAAAAACCTGCTGGGCCTTACCAAAGATGTTAATGGCCTTGCCAATGCAGCGCGCAGTGGCAAGCTGAAAGCAGACGACACACAAGGCGGCACTTTCACTATGACCAACGTAGGTACTTTCGGCAGCCTGATGGGTACGCCTATCATCAACCAGCCGCAGGTAGCGATACTGGCGGTGGGCAGCATCAAAAAACGCCCGATGGTACTGGAAACAGAACAAGGAGATGTGATAGCTATCCGCCACATGATGTACCTGTCGCTTAGCTATGACCACCGTATTGTAGATGGTTCCCTGGGTGCCAGCTTCCTGACAGCTATAGCTAACGAGCTGGAAGCATTCGACCCGGCAAGAGAAGCATAATACTCCAACCCCTAAAGGGGCATGCAATAAAAGAATAGAGCGATACTGGTGTATCGCTCTATTCTTTTTATAATAACAATATGTCACCTCCCCTTAGGGGAGGTAGGGAGGGGCTACACCTCATTCTCATATACCCGCTTCACACGCTGAGAAATACCCGTCATCATTTCATAAGGTATCGTGCCCGCCCATTCTGAAAGTTTTATTAAAGGCAACTCAGGACTGAAGACAATTACATCATCCCCTTCTTTTGCTTCCGGTATATCGGTTACATCCACCATGCACATATCCATACATACAATACCTACGAGCCTGGCGGGCTTGCCATGTATCAGCACATGCGC
Source organism: Flavipsychrobacter sp. (assembly GCA_036406055.1). Classification (GTDB taxonomy): domain Bacteria; phylum Bacteroidota; class Bacteroidia; order Chitinophagales; family Chitinophagaceae; genus Polluticoccus. The sequence goes on from DASWWE010000182.1 coordinate 12,161, forward strand.
CACACCATTGCCCAGTGCACGCGGGTAACCATCGGCATAGCCTATACATATGGTAGCGATACGTGTTTCCCTGTCTATATGCCCCCTGCGGCCATAGCCTACCGTTTCGCCGGCAGGTATGGTCTTTACCTGTGCTATCACGGTTTTCAGTGTGCTTATTTGCTTCAGTTCCTTTTGCAGGCTTTTGCTGCCATCTATACCATATAGACCCAACCCTAACCTCACCATGTCATAGTGCAGTTCCGGGTGGCGTGCTATTGCCGCCGAATTGCAGATGTGGCGTAGTGGTTTATTACCAAGCCTTGTTAGCAAAGCATGGCTCATCTGCTCGAACTGTTGGTGCTGGTGTTCTGTAAAGCCATCCAGCGTAGGGTCTTCACTGGCAGCCAGGTGACTGAATATAGTAGCCACGCTTACATGTGGATTGTTATCAAAATGCTCCATCAGCGCATCCAGTTCATGCGGCATAAAGCCCAGGCGGTGCATACCGGTATCCAGCTTTATATGCACAGGGTAGTTTTTTACCTGTAGCGTCTGCGCTATGCTTGTAAACAGTTCCAAAGAACGGATATTGAATATCTCCGGCTCCAGCTTCCAGGCTATCATCCTGTCGAACGACGTGGCATCAGGGCTCATCACCATGATAGGCATCGTGATGCCCGCACGGCGCAGTGCTATGCCTTCATCAGTATAGGCAACTGATAGATAGTCGACACCGGAATATTGCAGCAGGTGTGCTATCTCGTAGCTGCCGCTACCATATGAAAATGCCTTCACCATGGCCATCACCTTCACACCCGGTTTCAGCCTGCTGCGGAACACATTCAGGTTGTGCGTGAGCGATGACAGGTTGATGGATAACACCGTTTGGTGCACCTGCTGTTCCAGCAGTATATCTATCTTCTCAAAAGTAAAAGCCCGCGCACCTTTCAACAGTATCGCTTCGTTATCGAAATTGATGAGGTGAAATTTCTTAAGGAATGCTTCTGTGGATTTGAAGAAGATGCTACGCAGCTTCTTGTGTTTTTTGAAAGCGTCCTTATGCTTATACAAGGCCGGGCCAATGCCTATGAAACGTTGTATATTCTTGCGGCTTATCAGTTCGGCTACTTCTTCATACAGTTCCCTATCCGGCCGGGCTATCTGCAACATATCCGATAGTATCACGGTATGATGCTGGTGCTGCTTCTGCTGTTCTAAATAATCAATGGCTATCAGCAGCGATGTCAGGTCTGAATTGTAGGAATCGTTGATGATAGTACAATCATTAATACCATGCCTCAATTCCAACCGCATAGATACGGGCTGCAACTGCAACATACGTTCTGCTATTACATCCTGCGCCACATTCAATAACAGCATTACGCACCAGCAGTGCACCGCATTCTCTACCGATGCAGGATCGGTAAAGGGTATGGTTATACTCGATGTTTCACCTTTATAAACAGCATGAATGATGGCCTTGCCATTTACTATATCCACTTGCTTCACCTGCAGGTCTGCTTCATGCTTTTGCGACCATGTGAATAGAGTTAATGGCTGATCGTCGTGGCTGCGCAGGTTGCCCGCATAATGCACCAGTGCCTCATTCAGGTCGGGATAATCTTTGCAATACACCAATTGTTTCGCATGGCGAAACAGCATCAGCTTTTCATTTATCTTTTGTCGCACATTCAGGAAGCCTTCGCTGTGTGCTTCTCCGATATTGGTAAACACACCTATCGTCGGCTGTATGATACGCTCCAGCCGGGCCATCTCATCGGGCTGCGATATGCCGGCTTCAAATATGCCAAGCTCCTGCCCTTCTTCCATCAGCCATACCGAAAGCGGCACGCCTATCTGCGAGTTGTAACTCTTTGGGTTTCTTACGGCATTATAATCTTCACTCAGTAGCTGGTACAGCCATTCTTTCACTATCGTTTTACCATTGCTACCAGTGATACCTATCACGGGTATATCAAATTGCTTGCGGTAGGCAGCTGCTATCTGCTGCAGTGCTGTTTGTGTATCGGTTACTTTTATAAAATTGGCAGCGGGATATTTTGCTACATCCACATCCTGCGATACCAGGAAGTTGCGCACGCCTTTTTCATACCCATCATTTATAAAGCTATGCCCATCGCGCCGTTGTGTGTGCAAGGCTATGAACAATGTATTTTCAGGCTGTGCTATTTTGCGGGTATCTATAGCCAGCTCTTCTATCCATGCATCATTACCTGCCGACAGTAAGACACCGTTGCACCATTTCCTTAATTGCTCTTTATCCGGCCTTTTCATATCCATTCTTTACTCAACTATAAAATATAACTTATACGGGTATAATATAACTTTTGTTCTATGGTATCAATGTATATCTTATACCTATAGCCATCAGGCGTTTTACGCTCATAGAAATAACCGTTGTTGACGCGGCATGCATTTTCTTTTTTACCTGAGCCGTGCAGGGTGTTGACTTCCATTACATCTGCAACATTCATGTAGCTGGTATTATAACAAGCGCGGCTTTTAATATTCTCTGCTATGCGCCTGCAATCTCCTTGAGAAACTTCAATAATGTGCCTGGTCTTTTTCCCACCATCGCCTACACCCATAGATAGCTCCAGTTCCTTCAGCGTATCCTTCAATACAAAACCGGCAGCTGCTAGTTGCTGTTTTGCAGCCGTCATATTTCCATTTTTGCAGGAAATAAATATTATTGCCATTAAAATCAATACTGCATATCTCATATTCCTACTTGTCAGTCAAAATTTAATAAAAAAGATCCGGTTATTTACCGGACCCCATTTTTATTACGTCACCACTTCCTTTAGGCACTTCCATCCTCAAAGGTTCGCGTGCTTTATCTTCTTCATAAAATTCGTAGGCTTTCCTGAATATCTTTTCAAAAGTACCACGTTGAATGATCATCGTGTCTTTAGCATTATTGCCTACAGCATAAAAGCGGTCTGCATCATAGGCATCATCTACATCCGGATTGGGTGTCAACAGGTTTTTACTACGCCTGTTTATCGGCATCCAGTACACATCCACCTTTTGCTTCTCCCCTGCTTTCGATTCTACCTCTATCACACAACGCTTTGGCACAGATGCTATAATGGAATCCAGTTTCATCGTACCATTGATAAAGCCTTCGCAATATATTTTTTCAAAGAACGTACTGAATACCTGGGTCCTGCGCTCATTCAGTTTTTTACCGGCTATCAATGCAGGTTCCGCATCGATAGTCATTTGGCCCTTATCATCCTGCCTGAAGGTGAAGCTGTTAAGTGTTTCATTGCTATCAGCATATTGTACGCTTGCTGTTTTCAGCTGCTCTGCAGGAATATTGAAAACAGTTCTGTCGCGCCAGTCGGCCAGAACGGCGCTATAGCGGGGAGCTATATAACCGGTAAAGCCAGGCATCTGCACAATGTATGGCTTCTCAGCACCTTCCATCAGCATATAGGTGCCTGCATTATCATGCGCTTCGCCGCCTACGTAAAACACGCGCATTTTTTTATCACGTCGGTTATATATTTCCACCTTCACACTATTACCTGCCAGCATTTTGATAACACTGTTATGCCCAGCTTCCGGCACAGGCGTGGTTGCCGTTTGCCGCATGATAGTTGAAAGCAAGGATATGACCGGAGTAGATAAGGCTTTATATTCTTTATTTACCAGCCAGCCACCTTTATCATCGCGTTCCAACAATATGGTCTGCCCTTTTTTATCGGCAAGAAATATCTTGTGTATATCCGCAGTATCTTTTACGGCAAAGTCTGCTTCGCCGGCACCAAAGGTGCTTTTCTCAGCAAAAACAAAATAGTAAACGGCTGCACCTACGAGCGCCAGCAATACCACATAAATTAAAGTCTTACGCATCCCGATCTTTTTTCTGTTCTCAATTTATTTTCTCGTACTTACGCTTGCGGAAGAAGATATAGGCAGAAGCAAATATCAATACCAAAGCTATCGGCACTGCTATGTTCACAATGCGCCATTTTGTCTTCTCCTTCATCACACGTTTGCCATCCAGCTTGCGCAGCACCACTTCTTTCGATCGTGCTTCCAGCAGGCCACTGTTGTCTGTCAGGTATTGTATACAATTCAGCAAAAACTCCTTGTTGGAAAACCGTGTTTGTGTGTAGCGCCAATAGCCCATTTCCATCGGCCCTTCGCTGCGCGAAAAATCATTTTCAAACATCTCACCGTCTGATATTACGATCATCCGCGTGGCGGTATCCGGTGCCGATTTGTACGGACGTTTCAGCGAGTCTTGCAGGATGGTTAAAAACGCAGGCGCCAGCCTGTTCTCAAATGTCGATTTGAATTTACCTTCCAGCAATACAGCAGCAGTGCGATATGGTTTATTAAACATCTCCGGCCCCATCGGGAACTTCAGCATACTAAGGCTAATGCGTGCCGGAAAGTTTGATACACGGCTATATTTAGATGATTGCAGTAGTATCGTTTTCTTAATGCCCGGTGCTGCTATCGTATCCATGCTATTGGCAAAGCGGCTCATGATAGCCGGAATGTTCTTAACAATGGGATGATCGGCACTTGGGGTGAATACCGGGTAATATATCCATGGTCGCAATTGTATCTGCGGCCTGTCGCCCTGCATACCCACAGTGATGGGTATGGGCAGGCATTGCTGCTGGTCTTCTATTACATCCAGGTTCACCCGCACCCCCCATTTAAACAGGATATCATCTATTTCCAGCCCATAGTCCAGCGTTACAAACTGTGCATTCTTTTGCAGGCTATCCATCGGGGTAAACAGTTGGT
>DASWWE010000183.1:0-3999 GCA_036406055.1 Flavipsychrobacter sp.
ATTGGGATTTCAACTGGCAATATTTCTACACCTTCAAAAAGATGGTAAAGATACCTAAGGGCAGCACCATCGTTGCTGAAGGTTTTTACGATAACACAAGGCAAAACCTCAATAATCCTTTCAGCCCGCCGCGCCTTGTAAAAGACCAGAATGGCAGTATGCGTGCTACCGACGAAATGTTCCAGTTTATCGTTACCTATCTGCCATACCAGCCGGGCGATGAGAATATTAGCCTGGAAAAATGATTTCATAAATCTTTAGCATTTCGCAATGGCCGCAATTCATAATTTTAAAAATAAAACGGTGTTCATATGAAAAAGTTATTATTCATAGCTGCTATAGCTGTTGGGGGAGCAGCCTATGCCCAAAACAACCACATACAAAGCATAGAAATAGGTAGTAATATTCCTATGGCCAATGCCGGCATGAAGTCAATAGACGGCAAGTCCGTTACTTTAAGCAAAGCCATTACTAAACAAGGCCTGCTGGTAATGTTCTCTTGCAATACCTGCCCATATGTAATAAAAAGCGAAGCACGTACCAAAGAAGTTATAGACTATGCCACCAGGCATAACATAGGTATGGTTATCATCAATTCAAATGAAGCTCAGCGTGGTAAAGAGGATTCTTATAATGCAATGTCTGCTTACGCTAAAAAGCAAGGCTATAAAGTACCGTATGTAGTAGACGATAAGTCAAAAGTGGCCGATGCTTTTGGTGCTACCCGTACCCCCGAGGTTTTCCTTTTTGATGGTAATGGCAAGCTGGTTTATAAAGGTGCTATGGAAGATAATCCTTCAAGCCCTGCAGAATCTAAAGAGTTGTTTCTGAAAGTAGCGATAGATAACATGCTCGCCGGTAAACCGGCTAATCCTAACAGCACCAAATCGATAGGGTGCACCATTAAACGGATTTAAACGTTAATTTACATATAACAAAAGGCCGGCATGTCCGGCCTTTTTGCTTTTTTCCCGATTTTGAAAGCCGCTTATAATACCAGTTAATATTTTTGCGGCCTCAAAAGCACCCAATGAAAAATAAATTACTGTTAACTGCTGGTTTGGTAGCTGTTGTATTTGCATCTTGTACTAAAGGCGATTCTTCTGTACCTGCGGGTGAAAACGTGAAAGTGCCTTACGTTGGATTAAATGCTAACACCAATTATTTCGAAATATTTAAAGGCGCTGATAATAAAACATCTGTAGACTTTAGCGGACAGACTATCCGTATCAACATGCTGAAAGAAATGGATGCATATATGAAAACGGGCCTTACTGCATCTGTAAGCGCAGAAAAGCTGGTTAACATGTTCGAGAACAAGAACGCGGCTTTCAATAATGCAGCACTGAATGCTGCTACCGATAAAACCATCATTTCTAAAACGGCACAGTCTTTTCCTGCTGTAGATGCTGAAACAGAACGTAACCGCTTCAAAACATATTTCACCTCTTTGGCAGCTGCCAGCCAATCGCGCAGCCAGACGGCTGCTGCAGGCCAGGCTGGTTTGTTGGATGGTAAATACCTGGTAAACGAAAAAGGCTTTGAATTTGGCCAGTTTGTACAGAAAGGCCTGATGGGTGCTATGATGCTGGATCAGATCAGCAACATCTACTTCGGCGGTGAAAAACAAAATGCAGATAACGAAGCTATCGTTAGTGGCAAAAACTATACGCAGTTAGAGCACCATTGGGATGAAGCTTATGGCTACCTGACTTCAAACGAAATGTATCCTAAAAAAGACCCTGCCGATGCTTCAAAATGGCTGGAATCTTACTTAGGTTCTTATGTTCGCCAGGTATCCACATCAGTTGGTGGTGAAAATCCTCAGGATATCTACGTAGCCTTTCTGAAAGGCCGTGCTGCTATCGTAAATAAAGATATGCCGATGCGCGATCAGCAAATAGCTTACCTGCGCGCAAACCTGGAAAAAGCAATCGCTATCATTGCAGTTAGCTACCTGAACAAAACTAAAACTGCCACTACAGACGGTGCTAAATTTCACTCACTGTCAGAAGGTTACGGCTTTGTTTACTCACTGCGCTATGGCTACAATGCAAAGATCAATGCAGCAAAATCTAATGAACTGCTGAGCATACTGGATGGTAAAACAAACGGTTTCTGGTCTCTTACAAATGCTGATATAGATAATGTTCGCGACCAGATAGCTGCTGCTTTCGGTATCGATAAGAATGTAGTGGTAAACCACTAATAATTTCAAATTGGTTTGTAAAAAGCGGTGAACTCGTTCGCCGCTTTAGCTGTTAAAATAGATAAGGATGAAAAAAACACTATTGTTAGGTATTGCTGGTATTTTGATGGCAGCTATAACTATTACAGCATGCAAGAAAGAAGATAACAATAATAATGGCAATCCGTCTGGTGGGCTCGATCGTCAACCGATGCTTACCAATTATGCAGATAACTATATCCTGCCTGCATATACAGCTATGGTAGAAGACCTGGCAGCGTTAAAGACAGGTAGTGATGCTTTTGTTGCCGCTCCGGATGAATCTAAGCTGATAGCATTGAGAACTGCATGGCAAAAAGCATACATCACCTGGCAAAAGGTAGACTTGCTGGAATTTGGCCCGGCTGAAAATGTATCGCTGCGTATGTACATCAATACATACCCGGTTACCGTTTCAAAGCTGAATAGCAATATCAGTTCCGGCAGTTACGACCTGGAACAGTTTGGAAACAAAGATGCGCAGGGTTTCCCCGCTATCGATTATCTACTGAATGGCCTTGCTGCAAATAATGCAGATGTAGTGAACTATTACACTGCAGATGCACAGGCTGGCGCCCGTAAACAATACCTTCAGGCTGTGGTAAACAAAATGCTGGATAAAGTAACCACTGTGCGCAATGAGTGGAATAGCTATCGTAACACCTTCGTGGGTGCTACAGGCACAGATGTGAATAGCGGCATATCAAGAATGGTAAACAGCTATGTGCTGTACTACGAGCGTTATTTCCGTTCGGGTAAAATAGGCCTGCCAGTTGGTGCTATGACGGGTACTGCAAAGCCTGACATAACAGAAGCCTACTACACACCGCAATTGGCAAATACATTGGCCAATACAGCTATGCAAAGCGTCATAGCATTTTACGAAGGCCGCAGCTTTATCGGTGCGCAGGGTTCGGCATCTATGAAAAGCTACCTTTCTACCATCGGCACCAAAGGCGACAATGGTGAATTGATGGCCGACCTGGTAACAAAAGAACTGAATGAAGTATCAACTGCACTGGCTGCTATCAATACACCACTTAAAGATGCCGTGCAGAACAACCGCACTGCCGTACTAAATACTTACGAACAGATACAACAGGTAGTACCGCTGCTGAAAGTGGATATGGTTTCGGCCTTCGGTATTTCTATTACGTATGTAGATAACGACGGTGATTAATGCCCAAACTGCGCATCATATCAAAAGCATATTTAGGGAAGCCGGTATACTCGGCTTCCTTATCTTTTTTTAGAGTGGTCTTTGGTTTGATGATATTGGGCAGTACCATTCGCTTCTGGCTGCGGGGCTGGATAGAGGAACTGTACATCCGACCGCAATACTTCTTTCATTATTATGGCTTCGAATGGATAAAACCATTAGGTAACTATACCTACCTGCTTTTTGCATTATGTGGAGTGAGTGCCTTGTTTTTTGCGCTGGGCTGGTTTTATAGAATAGCGTCGGTACTATTATTTCTCAGCTTCACCTACATCGAGCTGATGGATAAGACCAACTACCTGAACCACTACTACTTTGTTACCCTTGTTCTATTCCTGATGATGTGGCTACCCGCACATGCCAATTTTTCTATAGATGCCATGCGAAAGCCCCGTATTGCAGCACGTTTTATACCGCAGTGGACATTGGGCAGCATCCGCCTGATGATGGGTATTGTGTATGTATATGCCGGGTTGGCAAAGCTCAATTCAGATTGGCTGGTAGAAGCCATGCCCTTAAGGTTATGGCTGCCTGCAAAGAATGATTTACCCTT
>DASWWE010000184.1:0-22135 GCA_036406055.1 Flavipsychrobacter sp.
AGGTAAACTTCAGTGGCAGCGGTACCATTGTAGGCAGCGAAATAGAAGATAAGATAGACGATTATGATGAGTTCAGAAATTACCTGATATCAAAAGGTTTTAAAGCTGATTCAAGCACCGGTAGTGCTACTAAAGTATACCTGCCTACAACGCTTGTAGCCAGTGTTGATGTAAACGTAGCCAAAAACTTTTATGTAAACGCTATGTATATGGGTAACGTGGCCGATCGCAGCCGTACAGGCAATACTAACTATAGCCAGTTCACGGTAACGCCACGTTATGATATCCGCCAGTTCAGTTTTGGCTTGCCTATTTCATACAATGCATTATCACAAAACCTGAAGGTTGGCGCAGGTGTGCGTGTAGCAGGTTTCTTTATTGGTAGCGATGACATGCTTACTTTCTTTGGCGATGGTTATGGTATGAACATGTACTTTGGCGCATATGTGCCAATCAACAAGCGTAAGCCACGCGATAGTGACGGTGACCTGGTATCGAACCGTAAGGACAAGTGTAAGAATGAAAAAGGTGTATGGGAAATGCAAGGCTGCCCTAACCCTGACAAAGATGGTGACGGCATATTGGATAAAGATGATAAATGTCCTGATGTGGCGGGTAGCAAAACAGCTATGGGTTGTCCGGATGCCGACCTGGATAGTGTAGCAGATGCAGAAGACCGTTGTCCGCAGGAAGCCGGACTGGTAGCTATGCAAGGCTGCCCGGACCGCGATATGGATGGTGTAGCTGATATGGATGATGCTTGTCCTGACCAGGCTGGTTTGGCTCAGTACCAAGGCTGCCCTGATACAGATGGCGATGGCCTGGCTGATAATAAAGATAAATGTCCGAATGCTGCAGGACCGGTAGCAAATGAAGGCTGCCCTGATACGGATAACGATGGTGTAGCCGATCACCTGGATAAATGCCCTGTAGTAGCAGGCACAGTTGCTAACCAAGGCTGCCCTGAAGTGAGTGTAGAAGTGAAAAAACGCCTGGCGTTTGCGGCTACTGCTATACAGTTTGAAACAGGTAAAGCGGTTATCAAGAAAACATCTTATAAACTGCTGAACGAAATCGTTAAGATACTGAACGATTATCCTGATTATATGATGACCATAGAAGGACATACGGATAATGTAGGTAATGATGCATCTAACATGAAGCTGTCAAAAGACCGTGCAGCATCTGTTAAGAACTACTTCGTATCAAAAGGTATATCAAGCGACAGACTGACAACAGATGGCTTTGGTGAAACGAAACCGGTAGCAAGTAACAAAACTGCTGCAGGACGTGCTAAAAACCGTCGTGTAGCGATGGACCTGAAGCTGAAAGATTAATGTATAAAATATGGAAAGCAAAGCGGGGTAAATAATTACCCCGCTTTTTTTATGAAACAATCGAACCCCGCTTTAATTAAAGCACATAGTAAGCATTCTTAGGATTTACAGCTACTTCTTCCAGTATGCTATGGTCATTCAGCATTTGCTTAAGGTCTTTTTCAATATTCTTTGATATAGCTGTCATGGGTGTATCGGTAGGCTTATTTTCAAATGGGTCTTGCAGGTGAATAGCCATTTTTTCTATCAGCATAAAAGAGGCCGCAATAGCTATTACCACAGGTATTTCCATAAAGCCGAAATATTCTATCAAACCGAAAGGCAACATCATAATAAACAGGTTCATGGCAAAATGTATATACATACTATAAGTAGCAGGAAATACTGTATTCTTTATACGTTCACATTTACCCATAGAGTCGCACAGGCGTGTAATTGATCGGTCCAATTCCACCTGCTGATATTCATTAATCCATCCCATTTCCAAAGCATAGTTGATATCTCTACCATGCATTTCCAGTATAGCAGCAGGTGTATTGGTGTATTTAGATACAATATTTATTTCCTCTTCAACCATATAAGGTTTTAACACCGGCAATGTTTTTTCTTTACGAAGCGAACGTGCTAATGCAAAGCACCAACCCATTTGCCTGCGGATAAACCGTTCTTTGAATTGTTGAGTTTCAATGGAATTATATCCATTATTGCTATTCACAAATGTTATGATTTGTCGTGCCAAAGAGCGTGAGTCGTTCACAATAGCCCCCCACACAATACGTGCTTCCCACCACCTGTCATATGCCTGGTTCGATCTGAAGCCCAACAGTAGCGATATGACTGTACCAAGTATCATTGGTACGCTAAGCGGTATGATTATGCGTGTAATATGGAAGGAATCGTAAAGTGCAGCTATCACAATCGAGTATATGGAAACCACGATTACACCAGCCTTTATTTTCCCGAAAATATATTTGAACGGTATCTTATTTCTCAGTAACATAACTCTTCTCCGTTTTAAATGGTTTTATTTCATTTCTATTCATCATACTGATTGCAGAAATGTCAACGTCTTTTTTGCTTTTTGCTGATATCACATCCAGCGGGAAACCGGTTTTTCTGAACAGGGGAAGCATTTCAATGCTTTTGGCCATAGGCAATTGTAAAACACTATCTGCCATAAAAATTACATGGTCTACTTTTTCGCCCTCCAACAGATTTTTCAGATAAGCTGCCGTATTTCCGTATCCAAATTTTACAGTTATAGAATGTATACGGGAATTATACCTGTTCTGTAATATCTGGTAAGCTTCTTTAAAGTTTTCGTTAATAGCATCGTGAGGTTTGCTGCGTTTATATGCAAACAGTATATCGGTGATGTCGTGCGATGGGGCCAGTAAATGAAATAAAGTAATTTTTAACTGCGTATCGCCATACTTGGCTATGGCCGCATATACTGCATTCAGCGACTGTATTGAGAAATCTGTCGGTATTAAAAGGTGCTTCATAAACTACATTTTTAGAATACAAAAATGTAGTCGCCAGGTTAGGACGCTGTTAGATACAGGTAAAAATGTGCAAAGAATCTGGTAAGAAACAGGTAAGAAATGTTAAGCTCTTTTAACAGATTACTTATAAAATGTACAACGGCAATGTTATTTTGATCTTAGTACCTACATTTTCTTCTGAGGTAACTTCAAGTTCGCCATTGTGCATGCGTATTATATTTCGGGATAACGGCAGGCCGATGCCATAGCCATTAAAACTGCCGGTATTGGATGCGCGAAAGAAAGGCTCATATATATAAGCGATTTCGTTTTTAGGTATACCGATACCATGATCTTCTATTATTAATATTACTTTTTGATGTGAAGCCGCAAGCGTGATCTGTACCGGTTGATTACGAGAATATTTACAAGCATTCAGCACAATATTTGCCAAAGCCAGCTCCAGCAATTGCTGATTACCTCTTACCAGAAGTTTGGTTTGGTCTTCCGGAATCAGAGTAAGGTTGATGTATACATTGTTTTCCGGAATGATATTGTCAACATTTTCTTTCACAATGAAAAGTACTTCATCAATGCGCAGTTGTTTAAATTCCTGATTCTTGCCATTATACCCTGTTTGTGCCAGGTGCAGAAGGCTGCCGGTTATCTTTCTCAAGCGTTCTGCCTCTGAAAGTATAACATGTAATGAGCCTGCATATTCCTCCATATTGCGTGGTTTGCTTAAGGCATATTCAGACTCCCCAATAATTGTGGTGAGTGGTGTATTAAGCTCATGAGATGCATTACTGATGAAATTCTTTTGTGTTTCAAAAGCAGACTCAAGCCTGTCGAGCATATTATTAAATGTTTTGGCAAGGGTAGCTATTTCGTCTCTGCCAATTTCCGGTGTTGGTAAACGCAGGTGTAATTGGCTGGCGCTTATATCCTGCATTTTCTGGGTGACACTTCTGATAGGCCTCATAACAATATTGGAGAACCACAAACCAATAAGCAATGAAACAAGGGACGTAGATATGATACTGATAATAATGGTGGTGCGAAAGTTATACAGGAATGCATCGATAAATTCATTTTTTGCGGAAATGACTACAATATATTTCCTGGTATCATCGCCGTAAAGATAGCCCAGGTAAAAAGTACTGTTATCTCTATAACGTGCCTTACCAGTTGATATGGCCTCTTTAAAGAAGTTATCGTCAACTTTTAAAGGGTTGCTGCCAGGTTGGTTTGTAGCCGGATTAACGGGTATAATGTATTCCTTTTCATTTGGTAAAGTTTCAAGATGCAACTTACGTATTTCTTCATATGCACTGGTGCCCATTGCAGCTTTTTCAAACTCTGTCTTTGCCGCAACTATAGCACGTATCTCTAAGCGTTTGTAGAAATCTTCAAAGGTATTCTGGTTTACGAAATAGTATTCCACCATACTAACCAGCAATACGATACTGATAGTAAGTGTAGCAAAAATTAAGGCTGTTCTGTGTTGTATTTTCATATCAACTTTCTTTCAGGATGTAGCCCATGCCAATAGATGTATGTATTAACTTATTGTCAAAGTCCTTGTCTATCTTTTTCCGCAGGTAGTTAACATATACATCTACTACTTTGGTATTCATGTTAAAATCAACTCCCCATACATTTTCCAGTATATCCATACGGGATACAAGCCTTCTTTTATTGACCATGAGGTATTTTAATAATCTGTATTCTGTAGCTGTGAGTTCAATTTTCTGTCCGGCACGTACAGCAGTTTTATCTTTCAGGTTCAGTACCAGGTCTGCTATCTGTATTTGTTCCGGATTATTCTCTGCATTGTTTATACCAATATTGTTATTTCGGCGGATCATGCTGCGTACCCGGGCTAATAGCTCTGCAAGTTTATATGGTTTTACTAAATAGTCATCTGCACCGCTATCCAACCCTGTAACGATATTTTGTGTAGTGCCTAACGCGGTAAGCATAAGTATAGGAACAGTACTACCCGTTGCACGTATCTTGCGACATACTTCAAGCCCATTAATGCCCGGCAGCATAATATCAAGCAGGATGAGGTCGAAATTGTTTTGTAAAGCCATATCCAAGCCAGTACTCCCATCAGGGGCAAGGCTTACTTCATATCCTTCTTCAGAAAGGCTACGTATAATAAGCGACGCCACGTGTGCTTCATCTTCTATCAATAAAATAGTATTCATAGCTATACAATGCAATGTTGTTGCTATATGCAATATAAGACATGTCGCTTTATAGCCCTATGTCTGTAATAGATCCGGCCCGGATTTTGAAGTCGCGGTATATCTCCTGCCCCACTTTTATGAACAAAATGCGGTAATCGCCCTCCGGTAGTGGTATGCGGTTTTGAGCATCTTTTTCCAACTGCTTAGTATAAAATCTGTAATTACCCTCATGCATGTAAAATAAGGTAGCTGCAGAAATAGAAAATCCTTCGGATACCTTCAGATAGCCATTAATAACACCATCCTCATTATCCGATACTATCATTCTGCTTTTTCTTGCAGGCTTTACTTCTTCTATGGGTTGCGACTTTGTTTTTATGGTATCGGTAAATATCACTACCGGTTTTGTTGCTGGTGCAGAAGCAGGCTTAAGCGCTTTTGGCGCGGCAGGTTTTGGCAACCCCTGCTTTGTGTCCGTTCTTTTCAGGTAGGGCACGTTGCAACAACTTGTTTGCAGCTCTTTTATAATGCGGGGTATATCAACAGCCCGTGTAAGCGCATATGTCTTGCCAAGGCAGGCATATTCATTCTTAACGCCTGCATCGTTAGTAAGGCTGATGGTGCATATAGGTGGCAGTTTAGCTTTAAGGTTTTGAGCAACATTGCATATATCATTACCACAGCTTTCACCACCATCTGTAATAATTACAATACTATACTGGTAGTGATCTGTATTTGCGAGGTCGTATTTTATCGCTTCTTCCACCGCAAATGCTGTATTACTGATGCCTTTAGGCTTCAGGCTCATCAGGCGTAGCTCCATTTGTGTAGCATTATCCTGGCTGAACATTACTTCCATCTTTGTATCAAAACAATCGTTTTGAGCAGGTGCGGATTGCTGTCCATATGCGCGCAATGCAAATTCTACCTCATAATTCCTGCTATATGTACTATCGATGAGCGCGTTAATGAATGCGCTGGCAGCTTTATATCGGTTGGTGCTGTCATCCCATGTCCTGCTCATGCTTGATGAAGCATCGAGCAATACAAGTATACGATTGCCTTTTACTGCCTGTTGTGCAAAAGAAAACTGTTTCCCGAAAAGGAATACCGGTATTAAAAGCAATTTGCAGGCTGCGGATAAAAACTTCATTTTGAGGAATAAGCGCAATGATAGGCCATTTTTCTTTAATGCTTTGCCAATATCACGACTGGCTAATATGGGCTTTGTATAGACATGGGCTTTTGACAGCGGTAAATAATCAATAGATTTGTAAAAATTGACAAGCAGGGAATGTTATCCAGGTTATTTGGCTTTAAGAAAAAAGATGCTGATGATGCAGCGCATGCAGGTGATGCTGAAAAATACGGAAACTGGTCTTTCATAGGCACAGATATGCACTCGCACCTGGTGCCGGGCGTGGATGATGGCGCGCAAACCGTAGAAGACAGTATCCAGCTGATAGAACAACTGCGTGGAATGGGTTACCGCAGCATCATTACTACCCCGCATATAAAATTTGACCACTATCCTAATAATCCTGCCACTATCAATGCCGGACTGCACACCCTGCAGCAAGCCCTGCATGAGCGTAATATAGATATACCTGTAAAGGCTGCCGCAGAGTATTACATTGATGACCACTTCATGCAAGTACTGGAAAATGAGCCATTGCTGACAATAACAGATAACCAGGTATTGGTGGAAATATCGTTTATGTTTGAGCCGGTACGCTTTGGTGAAATACTTTTTAAGATACAGACCAAAGGATACAAGCCCATATTGGCGCATCCTGAGCGCTACGCTTATTATCACGGCAATATAGAAGCCTATCGCGAATTGAAAGAACGTGGCTGTTACCTGCAATTGAATACCATCGCCCTGACGGGTTATTACGGGCGTTCTGTAAAACTGGCTGCTGAAGATCTGCTGGCTAATGGCCTCTATGATTACTGTGGAACGGATATGCACCATATACGCCATGCAGAGGCATTGCGTAAGGTGATGCAATCTTCCATCATGCCTGCATTACAACGGTACCCTTTCCTGAATTCCAAACTGGAACTGGTATAAACAAGGTTTATTTGTTTTCTATTAGTTAACGAGGGGCCATTTCTTAGTTTACATAAGCGGCCATGCTATATTTGCCCTATTGTTATATAGCGGGAAATATTCCTGCCTACACCTGACCACTTATGTCTAAAAAAATACTTGTTACCGGTGGAGCCGGGTATATAGGCTCCGTTCTTACACGCCAGCTACTGGATAAAGGTTATAAAGTGCGCGTTATGGATAGCTTGATGTACGGCGGAGAGCCTATCATCGACTTGCTGAACCTGCCTGATTTTGAATTTGTGAAGGGTGATGTTCGCAATGAAGCAGATGTACGCAAAGCCATGGAAGGCATAGACTGCGTAGCACACCTTGCTGCTATAGTAGGAGACCCTGCCTGTGCACAAAACCCGGAACTGGCAAAAACTACCAATATAGAGGGTAGCGAAATGTTATATAAGATTGCCAACGAAATGGGTGCAAGCAAATTTGTATTTGCATCTACCTGCAGCAATTATGGCAAAATGGATGACCCTAACCAGTTTGTTACAGAAGAGTCTACACTGGCACCGGTATCCTTATATGCAGAAACGAAAGTAGCTGTAGAGCAATTCCTGCTATCGCAACCACAAAGCAATAATTGTAAACCCACCTGCCTGCGCTTTTCTACCGTATACGGCTTGTCACTGCGTCCGCGTTTCGACCTGACGGTGAATGAATTTGCCAAGGAACTGGCCCTGGGCCGTGAGCTCGTAATATTTGGTGAGCAATTCTGGCGTCCTTATTGCCATGTGTATGACCTGGCACGTTCGGTAGTAAGTGTGATAGAAGCCCCTGCTGAGCTGGTAGCTTTTGATGTATTCAACGTAGGCGATACATCTGAAAACTACCAGAAGAAAATGATAGTAGATGAAGTAGTGAAACTGATACCGGATGCTAAGATCAAATATGTATCTAAGAACGAAGACCCGCGTGATTACCGTGTAGCTTTCGAGAAAATAAAGAATAAACTGGGCTTCGAACTGATGTTTAAAGTGCCGGATGGCATACGCCAGATAAAGAAAGTATTGGACGATGGATTTATCTTAAACCCAGACGATAACAAATACAAAAATGTATAACGAAGTAATCCGATTCATCCGCGAAACATTTAATGAACCCGAAGCATTTGTTCCTTTGCACGGCCCCTATTTTGGTGGCAATGAGAAGAAATACCTGTTAGACACCATCGATTCTACTTTTGTTTCTTCTGTTGGAGCCTATGTAAACCGGTTTGAAGAAATGATGGCTACTATAACAGGTGCAAAGTACGCCATAGCCATTACCAATGGCACAACGGCACTACAACTGGCATTGGTGCTGGCAGGCATCCGACGCGATGATGAAGTGATTACCCAGCCACTCACCTTTGTGGCTACAGCAAATGCTATTACACACAGCGGTGGTATCCCGGTGTTTGTAGATGTAGATAAAGACACTATGGGTATGTCGCCCGTAGCGCTCGAAAACTTCCTTAGTGAATATGGAGAAATAAGAGATGGCCAATGCTTCAATAAGCAATCCGGCAGGCGTATTGTAGCCTGCGTGCCGATGCATACATTCGGTTTCCCTTGCAGGATAGATGAAATAGCTGCCGTTTGTGATAAGTATAAAATAGCCCTGGTAGAAGATGCTGCAGAATCATTAGGCAGCTACTATAAAGGCCGGCATACAGGAACCTTCGGGCTAATGGGTACGTTTAGCTTTAATGGCAACAAAACAGTTACCTGCGGTGGTGGCGGCGCTATTGTTACCAATGATGAGAAAGTAGCACAGCATGCCAAGCATTTATCTACCACAGCTAAAATACCGCACCCGTATGAGTTTGTACATGATGAAGTAGGTTACAACTACCGCATGCCAAACCTGAATGCCGCTGTGGCCTGCGCGCAGCTGGAGCAGCTATCGGCAATACTGGATAATAAGCGTGCACTGGCAGATATATACAATGCCTATTTTACAGATAAGGATATACGGTTTGTTACCGAAGGTACAGGTGCCAGGGCCAACTATTGGCTGAATACTGTAGTGCTGAAAGACCTGGAAGCACGTGATGTCTTTTTGAATGAAACAAATGGCAGCAAGGTGATGACACGCCCTATATGGAAACTGATGAATAAGCTACCCATGTATGCACACTGCCAAACGGGTGACCTGGCCAATTCTTTATGGCTGGAAGACAGGGTGGTGAATATACCCAGCAGCTACAGGCCGTAGGATACTTCCGTTCTGTTTCGTACTTTGTAAACAGTTTGTTATCAACATGTTTACGGGATGTTATTCATAGCGAATTACTTAATGTCTACTCTTGTGTGGTCTAACTTAGCGGGTACTATAGATTATCGTACATCACTACAAAAAATAAAATGACACACAATATTCAAAGACACGTTATATATGAGCATCAATCTGTAAGAGATGCGCTTATAAAACTGAACGACCTGAAGGTAGACCCTATTCTGATAGTTGCCGATAAAAACCTGAAATTACTGGGTTCTCTTACCGATGGTGACTTGCGAAGGGGCTTTATTAATGGCCTGACTTTCGATAATCAGATAATAGAATACATACAACCCAATCCACTTTTTTTATATGAAGATGAGTTGCACCTGGCAGACATCAACGATCTGCGCAAGCGCAACTTTATAGTGATACCTGTATTGAATAGGGAGCATATTATTGTAGATATGCTGAACCTTACCAGGGTGCAGTCACTAATACCTGCCGATGTAGTTATTATGGCCGGTGGCCGCGGACAGCGCCTGATGCCATTAACGGAAAACACACCAAAACCCATGCTGCCGGTAGGCGAAAAACCAATACTGGAGCACAATATTGACAGGCTTGCCAAGTTTGGTATCAAAAATATCTGCATCAGCGTAAACTACCTGGCTCAAAACATTATTGATTATTTCCAGGATGGGGCATCTAAAGGTCTTTCCATCCAATACGTCCACGAAGATAAACCACTCGGTACATTAGGCTCTGTAAAGCTCTGCCGGCAGAACGAACATGATTATGTAATGGTCATGAATTCTGACTTGTTAACCAATATTGATTATGAAGCTTTTTTCCAAACCTTTATACGCTCCGGCGCCGATATGGCAGTAGCTACCACAAGCTACCAGGTAGAAGTGCCTTATGGCGTACTGGAGGTGGATAATGGCAACTTCGTCAATTCATTAAAAGAGAAACCCCGCTACACATACTACTCCAATGCGGGCATTTATTTAGTGAAACGAGAATTGCTTTCATTTGTTCCGGATAGGGAGTTCTACAATGTAACAGACCTGATGGATATGCTGATACGCCAGGGTAAAAAGCTGGTTTCATTCCCCATACTGGGCTACTGGTTGGATATAGGAAAACATGAGGATTTCCGCAAAGCCCAAGAGGATATCAAATTCATTAACTTTTAGTGATGTAAGATCTCGATAAGGAGAATCTGCATATTTTGATTTGTCATAATAATGAGTAATTTTATTACTCGTTCTTGTGTCAACCTGTGATTGACAGCGGCGAAGCCATGCAATTAATTGTTGAGTGACAGATAAGGAAAGCAGATAGTATGCTGGAGACATTGATATCATCGCGAACACGGATTAAACTCTTACTAAGATTTTTTCTGAACCCCGAGGCAACTGCCTATTTACGTGGGTTGGCAGAAGAGTTTGAAGAAAGCACCAATTCCATAAGGGTAGAGCTTAACCGTTTTGAAGATGCCGGCATGCTGTTATCTGAAAGCCAGGGCAATAAAAAAATATTTAAAGCCAATAGCAAACACCCGCTTTTTGCAGACCTGAGAAACATTATGCTGAAATATGTAGGCATAGACAGGATAATAGAAGTGATCATAGACAGGATGGGCAAGGTGGAAAGGATGTACCTGACAGGGGATTATGCAAAGGGTAAGGATACGGGCATTATAGACCTCGTGTTTATAGGTGATGTAGATAAAGAATACCTGTTGAAGATGATAACGAAAGCAGAGAAGATGATAGGTAGAAAAGTGCGGTTTATAAGCTATAGTGCAGCAGAGTGGGAGCCGCAAGCTTTGAACAGGAATGGCGATAAAGGAAAGTATTTGCTGTTGTGGGAAAAATAAAGGGGAACTGATATGCCGTGGTACGTATTACATACCAAACCTAGAAACGAAAAAAAGCTAACCTCTTTACTGCAAGAAAGGGGTATAAAAGTGTATTGCCCCCTGAGGGAAGAAATAAAGCAATGGAGCGACCGTAAGAAGAAAGTGGCAGAGCCGGTATTCAAGTCGTACGTGTTTGTATTTCTCAATGATTATAAAGAAGAAAGCATTGATGTGTTGAATTTGCGTGGTGCAGTACGCTTTTTGTGGTGGTTGGGCAAGCCTGGAGTTGTAAGAGAAGATGAAATCAAAGCGATACAAGACTTCCTTGAGAACTATAAGAATGCTGAGATAACCATTTCTTACCAAAAAGGCGATACCGTAGAAGTGAAGGAAGGACCGCTGAAAGAAGCTAGAGGAACACTATTGCACGTAAAAGGCAATATAGCAACCATACACATAAAAACACTGGGCATCAGCATGACAGCCAGAGTGCCCGTGCAATCAATAGGAAAATAAACCCTTAACATGTGCGGCATAGCAGGCATATTTAACCTGAATAAGGAGCCAGTTGCAAAGGAAAACCTGCAACGCATGGCTGCTTTGTTGGCACATCGTGGCCCCGACGGGGAAGGTATATATATAGATGCACACCTTGGTTTGACGCATCGCCGTCTTGCTATCTTAGACATTTCAGATGCCGGCGCACAACCAATGGCTTCAAGAAACGGTGAATGGGTGATTGTTTTCAATGGGTGTATCTATAACTTTAAAGACCTTAGACAAGAACTGCAGCAGCAAGGATATTCTTTCCACTCGCAAACAGATACAGAAGTAATAGCGGAAGGTTTATGTGCATATGGACCGGATTTCTTTCAGCGGTTCAATGGCATGTTCGCTATAGCAGCCTGGAATGTGAAAGAACGGAGGCTATATATGTCTCGCGACAGGTTTGGCATAAAGCCGCTGTATTATTGGTTCAACGGCAAAGTGCTGGTTTTTGCATCTGAGATAAAAGCTGTTATCAGCCACCCTGCTTATAAAACAGAAGTAGATTACAGCGCCCTCAACCAATACTTTTCTTTCCAGAATGTATTTTCATTCAATACCCTTTTCAAGGGCGTGCATATGCTGCCGCCTGCCAATACGGTTGTAGTAAATTGCGATAGTACAGAAATAAAACATCATTCGTGGTGGGATTATGATTTTACCAAAGCAGATAACAGCATGGGTTTTGATGATGCTGTGCAACTAACCAAATCGGTATTTGAAAAAGCAGTGCACAGGCAAATGGTAGCCGATGTGCCGGTCGGTTCTTATTTATCGGGTGGTATGGATTCGGGTTCTGTAACAGGTATCGCATCACGGCATGTTAACAGGCTTACGACTTTTACTGCCGGATTCGATATGTCGGAGGTAACAGGTGTGGAAGCTAACTATGATGAGCGCAGGGATGCAGAGCTGATGGCCAATTACTTCAAAACGGAACATTACGAGCAAGTTATCAACGCAGGAGATCTTAGCTGGTCGCTGCCGAAAGTGATATACCATCTTGAAGACCTGCGGGTAGGTATGTGCTACCCCAGTTACTACATCAGCAGGCTGGCATCGAGGTTTGTAAAAGTATGTTTGCAAGGTACTGGCGGCGATGAATTGTTTGGCGGGTATCCCTGGCGGTACTACAGTGTGTTCCGTTCTTTAGACCGTGCTACATTCTTTGATAATTACTACGACTTCTGGCAAAGGCTGGTATCGGATGATGATAAGAAAAAGCTATTTACCGCAGATACTTATTCCCGTATTGATATAACAGAACCACGTTCTGTATTCGAACGTGTTTTTACATTCAACGATACGCTGAAGTATAGCACACCTGAACAGCATATAGAGAACAGCCTGTATTTCGAAATAAAGACATTTCTACCCGGTTTGCTACTGGTGGGCGATAAGCTATCTATGGCAAATGGGCTGGAAGAACGGTTCCCCTTTATGGATAATGATTTGGTAGACATTGCTATGCAAATACCTATACGCCATAAGCTGGGCAACCTGGAGAATATGCTGCGCCCTGATGAAAACGAATACCTGGAAGTAAAACGAAAGGCTTACAAGGAATATAGCGATGGTAAGAATGTGCTGCGTAAGGCAATGATGAGCTACCTGCCCGATAGGATTATTAACAGGCAGAAGCAAGGATTTTCAGCACCGGACGAAAGCTGGTACAGAGGCGCTAATGCCCAATATATAAAAGACCTGCTACTGGGTAAAAAAGCAGTATGTGCAGATTTTATCAATCCTGAATATATAGAGCACATTATAAAAGAGCATACGGAAAAACATATCAATCATCGGCTGCTTTTATGGTCATTCCTTTCATTTGAATGGTGGTGCAGGATATTCCTGAACGGTGAAAAGCCGGCAGATAATAATTAATACCTAAGGGCAATACATGAAAATAACCGGGCAAATATGTAGCAGGTGTATTTACGATGAATCGGTACCCTCTATACGTTTTGATGAAAAGGGTATTTGCAATTATTGTAAAATGGTAGATGACCTGGCTGCCCAGTATCACACCGGTAACCCGGAAGGTGAAGCTGCCATGCAGAAGATAGTAGAAGAAATAAAAAAAAAGGGGAAAAATAAACAATACGATTGCATCATAGGTATCAGTGGAGGCACAGATTCTTCATACATGCTCTATTGGGCAGTGCGAAATGGCTTGCGTCCGCTGGCCGTACATTACGATAACACATGGAATACAGCTATCGCAACAGAGAATATGAAAAAACTGTTGGCAAAACTGAATGTGGATTTGTATACCCATGTAGTGAATAATAAGGAAGCAGATGATATATATCGTTCATTCTTCTTAGCAGATGTTACGGAACTGGAAGCACCGACCGACCTGGCACTTGCGGAAACAATGTATAGGGTGGCAGCTAAATACAAGGTGAATTACATACTGGAAGGGCATTCTTTTATTGCTGAAGGGATTACGCCACTTGGTAAGAACTACTTTGATGGTAAATACATCCAGTCGATACACAAGCAGTTTGGTACAATGCCGATGAAAACGTATCCCCTGATGACGTTTAATAATTTCATGAAGTGGACACTTTTCAAACGTATAAAAAAAGTACGGCCGCTTTGGTATATATCATACAGTAAAGAAGAAGCGCGCAGTTTCCTGGAGAAAGAGTTTGGATGGGAGTATTACGGTGGCCACCACCTTGAAAACAGGATGGCATCTTTCTTTCATAGCTACTATTGCCCCACAAAGTTTGATATTGATTATCGAAACAACAGCCTTTCTGCATCTGTGAGAGCGGGTAAGATGACACGCGATGAAGCTATACGACAATACTATCATACACCGCCCTACCTGGAGCCGGAACTACTGAATTATGTGAAAAAACGCATGGGTTTTAGTGATGAAACATTTGAAAGCATAATGGAAAGAGAACCAAAATACTGGTTTGAATACCCTACCTATAAGAAGAGGTTTGAGTTATTGAGGCCATTGTTTTATGTACTGATGAAATCGATGTTGGTGCCTCAAAGTTTTTATTTAAAATACTGTTTTCCTTCGGATACAGAACAACTGAAAAAACAAAGATCAAAATGATAACCATTATTGATTACGGAATGGGTAACCTGGCATCGGTGCAAAACATGTTTAAACGCATAGGCGCACCGTGCGAAATAACAGGTGACCTGGACAGAATAAATAAAGCACAAAAAATACTGTTGCCGGGTGTTGGTGCTTTTGATGCAGCAGTACAAAGAATAGATGCAACAGGGCTGCGTTCATTGCTTTCGCAAAAAGCAGAAGTTGAGAAAGTGCCTGTACTGGGCATTTGCTTAGGTATGCAGCTATTGACCAAAAGTAGTGAGGAAGGAAAACTCAATGGCCTTGGCTGGATACCTGCAAAGACCATAAAATTCAGTTTTGATGCAGGTAGCAACCTGAAGGTACCGCATATGGGCTGGAATGAGATACACGTAGTAAACCAATATCCATTAATAAATGACTTACCACCTGAACCTCGTTTTTATTTTGTGCATTCCTACCATGTGAAGGCAGAAGATGACAGATATGTGATTGCACGTACACACTATGGACACGATTTTGATTCTATGATAACGAATGGTGATAACATTTTCGGGGCACAATTTCACCCGGAAAAGAGCCATAAGTTCGGTATGAAGCTGTTTGAAAACTTTGCACGTATATAATGCTGAAGACACGCATTATACCTTGTCTGTCGCTGGTAGATGATAGCCTTGTAAAGACTGTAAAGTTTGATAACTATAACTATATAGGGGATCCTATCAATACAGTGCGCATATTTAATGAGTTGGAAGTCGACGAGCTTTGTTTTTTAGATATCAGGGCTACAATAAATAATAAGCAGCCGGATATCGCACTTTTAAAGCAAATTGCCGATGAATGCTTTATGCCATTGTCGTATGGTGGAGGCATTAATAGTTTTGAAATTGCTGCACAGATATTTGCTGCAGGTTTTGAGAAAGTAGTACTCAATAGTGTTACCTATACAAATCCTGTGCTTGTGGCAAAGCTGTCTGAACATTACGGTACACAAGCCATCATTGGTTCTGTAGATGTAAAAAAGAACATATGGGGCAAGTATGTAGTGTATATTAAAGATGGTACGGAGAAAATAAGTGTGGATGTAGTGGAGTGGGCTCAGAAGCTGGAAGCGCTTGGCGTGGGCGAACTATTGCTGACATCGATAGACAAAGACGGGACATGGGCAGGCTATGATGTAGAGCTGACAAAGAAAGTAACCAAAGCGGTAAACATACCTGTAATAGCCAATGGAGGCGCAGGAAATGTGTGCCATATAACAGATGTAGTAAAAAAAGGCGGTGCATCGGCAGCAGGTGTGGCTAGTATGGTGCTATATCAAAAGAAAGATATGGGAGTACTGATTAATTTTCCTGACAAAGAGACAATAAAGGCAGCGGTTTATTAGAACTGCTTTTCCATTTATGGTATAAGAGATAAGTGCACTGCAGGAATTAATAATTATTTGTCATCGCAGATACAATAAATAGCATACTATATCTATTTTTATTCATATAATTTAAAATAAAGGCGTTGATAAGGCAAGGCATAGAGCCACTTTTTACAGAGTCTGATAAAAACAGTAATGATCACAGGATAAACCTGCGCAGGATATATTCGCGTGTAGCGAAGTATTGGCCGTCTGTATTGATATGCGTTATTATAGCAATGCTGTTTGCATTTGCCTACTTGCGGTATGCCACTTCACAATACCTTGTTTCATCGCGCATATTAATAAAAACAGATAAAAATAATTCCGGCAACGGAGCATTGCTGTCAGAACTGGGTATGAATCCGGGTACGAATAATGTAGAAAATGAAGTAGAGATATTAAAAAGCCGGATACTGATGCAACAGGTTGTTTCACAAATGCACCTGAATATCAATTATTATATTCCGGGTAATATCAAAACAACCAGCCTGTACCAGGAAGCGCCTTTTACGTTTATTCCGTTATACCCCGATAGTATCATTAACGCAACCATTAAGTATGATGTAATAAAGTTGAATGACGAAAGTATGAGGTTGTCATCGAATGGCAAATATATAACTGCACGGCTTGGCGACACAGTAGTACTTGATGATAAAAGATTAGTGATAGAAACGAATCCGTATGCTGACGAGGAATACAAATCTGTAGAAAGATTCAGGGTGGAAGTCGGCCCGTTGGAGCCTGCAATAGATGCTTACCAGGCAGCGCTAACTGTAGAGATGGCCAATAAGCAGGTTAATATCATTACACTGTCAATAAAAGACGTGCTGCCAGAAAGAGGTAAAGATGTTTTGAACAGCCTTATTAATGCCTATCGTAATGCTAACATTAATGATAAAACGGAAGTAGCAAATGGCACTATTGAATTTATTGACAACAGGCTATCGCTTGTTAACCAGGAACTGACAGGCGTAGAAAAAGATATACAGGGATTTAAAAGTAAGAACAGATTTACGGATGTAAATGCGCAATCGAAAATGCTGCTGGATAATACCTCTAATAATGAAAAAGAACTTACGGGGAAAGAAGTGCAGCTTCGCATACTGGAATCATTAGAAAGCTACCTGAAAGATAACAATAATGCCCGCCGTGTAATGCCCGCTACACTGATAGCGCAGGATGCAACACTTACCGGTATCATTGAAGAATACAATGGGCTGCAAATGCAGCGCCAAAAGCTATTATTGACCTATACTGAAAACAGCCCGCAAGTAAGAAACACAGATGAGGCCATCAATGATACCCGTGCCGGCATGCGCAGCTATATAGCATCTTTAAAGAGCGGGTATAAAGTAGCAGTGAACGAATTAAAATCGCGCGCAGGCTCGATTGATGCTGCAATAAGTAAGGTGCCGGAAAACGAAAGAATATATCTTGAATATTCAAGAAAACAGCAGATAAAACAGGAGCTTTATCTCTTCCTGCTACAGAAAAGGGAAGAAAGTGCTATCTCAAAATCAGCTACTGTATCTAACCTAAAGGTAATAGACCCACCTAAAACAAGCGGTAAGGTGTCCCCTGTTAAATCCCGTATCTACCTCATTGCCTTTGCATTGGGTATAATAGTGCCGGGAGCACGCATACTAATACGCGAGTTGTTGAATGACAGGATAGAAAATAATGCCGATATTCTGGCGTTAACACAAATGCCGCTAATAGCAGAAATAGGCCACCACCCGGGTGAAGAAATAATAGCTGTAAGAAAAGATAGCAGAACAGTAGTTTCTGAACAATTCCGGGCTTTACGAACAAATCTTCAATTCCTGTTGCCACAGAAAGAACAAAAGATAATCATGCTAACATCCAGCATGAGTGGAGAGGGCAAGTCATTTGTTTCTGTAAACCTGGCATGTGCACTGGCCATATCAGGGAAAAAAGTAGTATTGCTGGAACTGGATTTGCGTAAGCCACAGGTTACTAAGAAACTTGGTATTTCTAATGCCGTAGGGTTTTCAAACTATATTGTGGGCCAGGCCTCTCTGGAAGCTATATTGAAACAATCCCCCGTATCGGAACAGTTATATGTAATACCATCGGGCCCGCTACCTCCCAATCCTTCAGAGTTACTGATGTTGCCACAGGTAAATGTGCTGATGGATGCATTGAAAGAAAGCTTTGATTACATCATAATAGATACTGCCCCCGTTGGGCTGGTAACGGATGCACAGCTTTTGTCTGTGCATACCGATGCTACCCTGTTTGTAGTAAGGCAAGGTTATACGCACAAAGAACAAATAAAGGCAGCAGATGCCTTATATCGTTCTGATAAGATATCTAAAATGTCGCTGGTGGTAAATGATGTAGAAAGCAAACGTAGCAGCAACTATGGATATGCTACATATGGTTCAGGTTACTACGACGATGAAATCGTAAAAACAGGACTATCAAAATATATAAAACGAAAAAGCTAAACTAATATATACAATCACTAAAAATGACATCACAACATCGCATTGCAGTAATTGGCTTAGGCTATGTAGGCCTGCCATTAGCTGTCGAGTTCGCTAAATACTACCCTGTAATAGGTTTCGATATTAATAGCAATCGCATTGCAGAATTACAACAAAATCAGGATCATACTTTAGAAGTAGATGCTGAATCATTGCAAGAAGTGAATACCGCAGGCGTACCAGCGGATAAGGGCCTATTATGCTCCAACAAACTGGAACATATGGCTGATTGTAACGTATATATTGTAACCGTGCCTACACCTGTAGATAAATACAATCGCCCCGACCTGACACCATTGTATAAGGCAAGCGAAACTGTAGGTAAGGTGTTGAAAAAAGGTGATATAGTAGTGTATGAGTCAACAGTATATCCCGGCGTGACAGAAGATGAGTGTGTACCAGTGCTTGAAAAAGTATCAGGCTTAAAATATAATGTTGATTTCTATTGTGGTTATTCGCCAGAACGAATTAATCCCGGCGATAAACAACACACCGTTACGAAGATTAAAAAAGTAACATCGGGTTCTACTGATGAAATAGCTGAAACAGTTGATAAACTGTATGCAAGTATCATTACAGCGGGTACGCACAAGGCCAGCAGCATAAAAGTAGCGGAAGCAGCTAAAGTGATAGAGAATGCGCAGCGCGATATAAACATTGCTTTTGTAAACGAGTTGGCTAAGATATTCAACCGTATGAATATTGACACGCATGATGTGCTGGAGGCGGCAGGTACTAAATGGAACTTCCTGAAATTTAAACCCGGCTTAGTAGGCGGCCACTGTATAGGTGTAGACCCTTATTACCTGGCACAAAAAGCGCAGGAAGTAGGTTATAACCCCGAAATAATACTGGCAGGCAGAAGGATGAATGATGGTATGGGTGGCTACATAGCCAACGAAGTAGTGAAGCTGATGATAAAAAGGAACATCCCGGTTAAGCATGCGGAAGTGTTGATATTGGGTGTGACATTTAAGGAAAATTGCCCGGACGTGCGCAATACAAGGGTGGTAGATATTATATCTGAATTGTCTTCCTACGATATTAATGTAACAGTGTATGATCCATGGGCGAGCCCTGAGGAAGTGAAACATGAATATGGCATTGTGACGGGAAATAAATTGGATGGCAATAAAAAATATGATGCTATTGTTTTGGCAGTAGCACATAATGAATTTATGGAGGAGGAGTGGAAAGCACATCTGAAGCAGGATGGTATTCTATACGATGTGAAAGGCTGTCTCGAAAAATCTTATGTAGACCACAGGTTGTAGTATGGATTATTTTGCACATCCTACAGCGGTAATAGACGAAGGCAGTAATATAGGGGCAGGTACCAAAATATGGCACTTCTCCCATATTATGTCCGATTGTACTATAGGTGCTAAATGTAATATTGGCCAGAACGTAGTTATATCTCCCGGTGTGGTGTTAGGGAATAATATTAAGATACAAAACAATGTTTCTGTATATACGGGTGTTACCTGTGATGATGATGTATTTCTTGGCCCTTCCTGTGTGTTTACCAATGTTGTAAACCCACGTAGTGCTATCAACCGTAAAAGTGAATATGCAAAAACGCATGTAGGTAAAGGTGCTACCATTGGTGCTAATGCTACCATAGTATGCGGGCACGATATTGGTGCGTATGCCTTTATAGGTGCTGGAGCGGTTATTACAAAAGATGTGCCTGCCTATGCCTTAGTGATAGGCAACCCTGCCCGGCAAATGGGATGGATGAGTGAATATGGCCATAAGCTTTCTTTTGATGCAGATGGAAATGCAACCTGCGCAGAGAGCGGGCAAAAATACAAGTTGGCAAACGGCATAGTTACACGCCAGGAGTAATACGTTATACAATGCTTCAGCGTAGCTGAAGCATTTTCTTTTATGAGTATTGGTAAGCAAGCCGGTAAGGGTTTTGTGAGTTTTCTTTTTCGCAGTGTGCTCGAAAAGGTAATGGGGCTTATTGCCATGATATTCCTGGCAAGAAAGCTCACACCATACGATTTCGGCCTGGTGAGCATTACTGAAGTATTGCTATATTCTATTTCAGTATTTGGCACCACCGGCTTGGCTGAATTTCTTTTGGCTTATAGAAAAGAAGATACTAAAGAAGTTTTTACTGCTGCTTTCTGGTTCAATATCGTCATTACTATAGTTGTATTGGCTGTCTTCCTGGCATTCATTCCGCTATGGGCATATTACCAGCGCGATGAAAGAATCGCCAATATCGGTTTGATGGCAGGCGGCATCTTTATCTGCTCTCAGTTGCAAACCATTCCTAAAACATGGCTCAGTAAAAACCTGATGTTTGATAAACAGGTGAAAATACAGGCACCGTTTATTTTGCTGATGCCAATTGGTAAAATTATTGCTGTGTTTTCAGGTTTGGGTGTTTACAGTCTTTTATTACCTACACTGATATTGCAACCGATACTTACAGTGCTGCTGTATCAACAAACAGATATTTCTATTTTCGTAAAACTATATAGAAACAGGTGGCGGGAGATATATCATTTTACAAAACACCTGATAGGCGCAAACATATTTACCCGTATTACAGACCAGGGAGATAAATTCATCCTTGGCAAATTTTTAGGCTTGGACAAATTGGGTATATACAATCTTGCCTATCAATTGTCTGAACTGTTTACTTCCCAAATGGTGCAGGTCTCTAACAATGTATTATCATCTGTATTACCAAAATATGCAGACGATAAGAGTAAATTGTACAATTATTACATTTCTTTTTTACGGGTATTCTCTTTCCTTACGTTCCCGCTGTTGGCCCTTATGTTTATTTGTGCAGAGCCATTAATATTAACACTGTATGGGCCTAAGTGGGTAGAGGCAGTGTTGCCTTTGCGTATATTTACAGTAGTAGCAGCATTTAAAGCCGTGTCCAGTTCTTATGGATGTGTGATGAATACATTACACCTGAATAAGAAGACTTTTATGGTGACAGCTATATATGCACCTGTGCATCTTGCAGCATCCGTTATCGGTTCGTTTTTTGGTATAGTTGGTATTGCCGCGGCCGTTTCGCTGATCAAGCTCATATTCATCAATTGGAACATTAAGCAGGTGATGCAAGCTATGTCAAAGCCACTTGTTAGCTGGTATCGGCAATTGCTACCATTTTTTTCA
The DNA here is from genome assembly GCA_036406055.1 of Flavipsychrobacter sp. Lineage (GTDB taxonomy): Bacteria > Bacteroidota > Bacteroidia > Chitinophagales > Chitinophagaceae > Polluticoccus. The sequence continues at coordinate 21,877 of DASWWE010000184.1, forward strand.
GCAAGTACCTTGTTTTCTATAATAGTTGTGCTGTTTATATACTTGCTGCAGGTTAAGGTTACTCCAATAGTGCAAATAGGTATAAGCGCCACCCTATTCTTGACATGCTATATTTTATACTTTAGGGTTATACTGAAAGATGATACAAGATCGATAGGCGAATTCTTATCTAAAGCATTTCCACGGTCGATAAAATACTTCAACCTCGTTTTTAAAGTATGAAACGCGTTGCCCTGGTAGGCAATATGAACAATAACTT
>DASWWE010000185.1:0-2683 GCA_036406055.1 Flavipsychrobacter sp.
GTAAATACTTTTTTGTAAATAAGGCGTGCATCATGGTTTTGCATGCGCTGGCCTTTGAAGATACCGGGATAAGAATTACTGTTATATAACACAGAAGATGACACGGCCGACCATTTACTAGCCCATTGCAGATTGTAGCCCGCTGATGTACCCCATAGTTTATCTTTGGCATTGCCGGCCAGTTTCTGGAAAGTTTGTTCCATACCTACACCACCTGAAAGTATCAGCTTACCTTGCTCGGCAAAGCGCCATTCTCCATTCTGCTTTATCAGGTAGCTATTCAACTGGCGTTCATTATCAAAGTTGGCAGTGGCACCACCCGCTATCCGGATATTTTCCCGCAGCCCGCCATATTCATAATTGATACCCCCAAGTTTACTGTCGCCCGTGCGGCTCTTCAGCAAACCATAAGCTTCCAGCCTATCCCGTTGTTTCCATTTATGGCCAATTTTTGCACCGTAGCCATCCATATAAAAGTCAGTCAGCTCATTGATATTGCCGGCTGTGCCATACCATTTATGCCCATTATATTCGGCACGTACTATACTATTATCAATAGCCTGCCCTTTAGATAAGGTTTTACTGCGCAGGTCGATGGCTATTTTGTCTTGTGGTGTAAGCTCTACAGAACCGTGCAGGGCACCATAATATTGCACGTTATCTTCCCCCTGGTAAGTAGCCCCGGCTTCCAGCTGCAATGGCATATCCAGGTAGGCAGAAGAGTGCTCTTTCAGTACGCTGCCTATTTTAGAAACTACCTGTGCCAGGTTCATCGTTTCGCCATTCTCTACGCTTACCTGCACTTTTATCTCTTCCTTCTTTAGCATACTCCACTGCCTTTCGGTAATGTGCAGGGGGATATAGAAAGTAGAGTCTTTACCGGGTGGAAGTAATAAGGATTGCTGATAATCGAGCTGCAGGAAAGTATTTTGAAACTTAACCGTATAGTTATTGGGGGTATTGCCCATGTTGCGAAGCACCACGGGAAACCTGATATTCTTTTCATAACCAGCCATCACATAGTTGCCATTGGGCAGGGTGGCTTTGAACTTGGTAAATTCCTTTACCCGTACCCGGAACGTATCTACCAGTTTTTCAAGTCCATCGTTGAGGCGGTATTCTATGCGTACCGTTTGCCATACTGCAGTGCGCGATTTAGTGGGTACCAACCGGATGGGAATACTGGTATTACCATTTTCATCAAGGCTTACGGTTACCAGGCTTTGTGTTACCATTTCCCACCCTTCGGGCGCTGTAACATTTACTATGACGCTTATTTTATTATTGGTAAGGTTGGTGATATTGATGGTGTTGTAAAGAAAATCCCTGTTACCGGCTGCTACCAAGGTATCATTGAGCAAGGCAGTTTTATAAACTGTTTTGCTAAGCTGTGCATTGGCTACCGTAGTTAGCAGTAGCAAAAACATAGCAAAAACGAATGCAGTTGTTGTTTGATATTTAGGGAGTCCTCTCATGATGCATTGCACAATATATATGCAGGCAGCGTCTTATCGGTGGTAAATATAATGAATGGCAGGCAGCTAATACTGATAAAAAAGGAGCCTTACAGGGCTCCTTTACCAAAACTATGCACTATGAAAAACCAATTTATCTTATTGTTGTGTAGCAGTATACACTACATCTACTGTGTAGGTACCTGCAGGGTAAGCAAAACCCGGAGTAGCTTCATATTTTACTGCGAAAGTCTGGTTGCCACCTTTGCTACCGTTTGTTATCAGGTTTTTAGCAGTACTGCTCAGGTCGGCATAGGTAGTAGCAGAATATGGAGTAGCGATGGTACCACCTGTACCGTTAGCAGACACCATTACACCCAGCACACCGGCGATAGGCATAACAGGGGCAGGAGATGTAGTACCGGTATAAGTAAAGTTGGCAGCGTTTGTTTTTACAGCTACTGTAAAGTTTTTATTAGAACGCACTTTCAGGCCTTGCTCGCTTGAAGTAACACCGTTAGCGTAATCGTTCACGGTATTGAAAGCCAGGTTCACGGCAGCACCGGTAGCGCTGTTGTTGCCTGTGAAGGTGATTTCGATAGCATTGCTCAGGTTCAGGTTTACGGTTTGGGTAGCTGAAGATGAAGCGTTTTGAGCGTTAGCAGCGAAAGATGCAGAAATCAGAGCGGCGATTGCGAATACTTTTTTCATTTTGTTTGTTGTTTGTTTTTGTTTGAGATTGTTTCGTTGTTTGATGATGCAAAGATGCACCGCCGCAATACCCAAGGCAAATTTTAAGCCCCCGTTAACCCCTGATTTGCAATCGGTTAACAGACGGTTAACAAATAAGATATCCTATATCGGGAAAAACACTAGCGTGTACTACGCTGTGGCGACATGCGGGCACGTATACCATGCTGGCGGTATAACAGTACGGTGCGCTTAATATAATTGAGGAAAGTATACTCGGTCATGCTGCGCAATTGCTCGTAAGTAGGGCGAAACAGTTGCTTGTACTGTATCAGGCTATCGTCCGTAAGGCCCGTGAGCGATGCGATGAGCTTATCGTTGAAGGTATAGTCGATGAACTTTTGCTGCTGGTACATACTATATTCTTCCTGGAAGGCCCATATCTGCTGATTCTTTTTGCTCATAGCACTGAAGGGATGGCGTATGACATCGAGCCCTGTAAGGCGCGGGTGTTCCAGTTCCCGTTTATAGAGCAGGGC
>DASWWE010000186.1:0-7533 GCA_036406055.1 Flavipsychrobacter sp.
GTTTAGTTTCCGGGTCAAATGTACTATTATACCTTTAACAAATGGATATACACCCCAAATAAATATATCGTATTTTCTATCAATAAGCTATTTATTGCCTGGCTCATGGAGCAGTGGATAGTAATTACCAGGCGATTATTATCTTCAAGTTAATACATGAGGCGTAAAAGATAGCACATCCATATTCTTAAGGCCATAAAAATGCACACGGGGCAGTTACATAAAAAATGGCCGCTTAATTGCAGCCATTTTAGAAAAACATATCGAAAAGCACCTAACGCTGTATCACAAACTTTTTAGATGTAGTAGTACCCAGCGCAGTGTAACTGAAAATATACGTGCCCGCAGGCATATCTGCCGTTGAGATAGCCTGTAGTTTTTCGCCTGTTGTTACCGTCTTTTCAAACAGCCTGCGCCCGGTCATATCTGTAATACTGATGTGGCCATCGGTATGGCTGCTGTTCAGCGCTACCTGCAGCACGTCGTTGGCGGGATTGGGTGCCAATGTGTAAAATGCAGGTGATGGTTTTACATTATTTACCGAAGTAGCAGTATCTGTAAGCGTGGTATCGGTTATTATCCACAGTTCCGTACCGCTGGCAGTTTCAAAATTGGCACGGATGAATAGTTTGTTATTCAATATCTTTTGATGATACGTAGTATTGTTCATAGAGCCTACCACATCCGCGGTAGGTGGTGCTAAAACACGCGTACCGGAAGGTGTGCCGTCTGAAACTACCAGTTCTCCATTATTACCTGATATATACGTGGTAGTGGCATGCATAAACAAGTGGCTGCCGTAAACAAATACATTATGGATGTTAGAATTGTTACCTCCGGGAATACTGCTTGTATCTTTATTGTAATTAAATGCAGTATCAGTACCGGCATTGGTTCCATCCGTTACCCACAGTTCATTTTTTGCTGTACTATGATCTCCTGTAAAGTATAGTTTATCATCCCATGGAGTAAGATCGCCAGGAAATGTGGGGCCGGTACCATCTGTCCTGAACAATGGTGTTGCTGTAGTGCCGTCACTTACAAATAATCTTTCTACACCCCCACCTGCAGCTGTATCATACCCTCTAAAATATAGCTTGCTGCCACATACTGTAAGGTCTCCCCACGGGCGCGATGACCAATTAGCTCCTTTATAATCTATAGACAATTTGGTACCTGCTTCGGTGCCATCCGTTTCCCATATTTCCCGGTCGGTAATCGTATTATCATTGGCTGGAAATAGCACCTTGCCTTTAAACAGTACTATACCATTATTATCTGCCAGCATTGAACTGGAGGCACCTGGGGCAATATCCTTTACCATGTAGGTACCTGCCGGTGTGCCATCGCTACGCCACAATTCTATCCCATCGGTGCCATTATCAGCTGAAAACAACAGTACATTATTATGGGGCATGATATTGCCTATACGGGAGGTAGCTGCGCCCGCTTTTATATCCTTCAGCATTTGTGTATTAGCTGCAGTACCATCTGTTACCCACAGCTCTACGCCATTGATGCCATTATTAGCTTCAAAAAAAAGCTTGTCGTTGCACACCACAAGCGACTCCGGCACCGAAGAAGCAGCACCGGGGTTAAGGTCGGCCAGCATTTGTGTATTAGCCGCAGTACCATCCGTTACCCATAGCTCTTTCCCATTCACACCATCGGATGCAGAGAAATAGGTTTTACCTTTATAATAGCAAAACCATGTAGCTTCGGAAGCAGCCCCACCGGGGTTGATATCCTTCAGCATACGTGTACCCGCAATAGTGCCGTCACTCAACCATGGCTCTGAACCATGCGTACCGTCATTTGCCTGCAGATACATCAATGTATCGCATGAAAAAAAATCGATCGGGTTACTATCAGCACTTCCGGGGTTAATGTCGATTTTAGTAAAAACGTACTGTGCTTGTGCTGCGTTGCCGGCAGAAAGGAGGGCCAGCAGGCAAAGGGTTTGTAATCTCTTAAACATATGTATTAGGTTTTGGTGCCATAAATGTACTACAGGCGGCAGAATACCCATAGCCCCTCTCGCAACTATTTTTTACCTTCGCCCGGTCAATCTTCCATTTTTTTATGAATGCATCAAAGCGTGTGTACGATAATGTACTGCAAACCATAGGTAATACCCCACTGATAAAGCTGAACAAGGTAACGGCCGACCTGCCCTGCCCTGTATATGCCAAAGTGGATTTCTTCAACCCCGGCAACAGTATTAAAGACCGTATGGCACTGAAGATGCTGGAAGTGGCCGAACAGGAAGGAAAGATAAAACCCGGTGGCACCATCATTGAAGGTACCAGCGGTAACACAGGTATGGGCTTGGCGCTGGCTGCCATCATAAAAGGCTACAAGTGCATTTTTGCCACTACCGATAAACAATCGAAAGAAAAAGTAGATATACTGAAGGCGGTGGGTGCGGAAGTAATCGTTTGTCCTACCAACGTAGAACCGGAAGACCCACGCTCTTACTATTCCGTATCTAAAAGGCTGGCTACAGAGATACCCAACAGCTGGTATGTAAACCAGTATGACAACCTGGCCAACCGCCAGGCACACTACGAAAGCACCGCCCCTGAGATATGGGAGCAAACGGAAGGCAAGGTGACGCACGTGGTAGTAGCCAGCGGCACGGGTGGTACCATTACGGGTATCGGTATGTTTATGAAAGAAAAGAACCCAGATATAAAGATGTGGGCGATAGATACCTATGGCTCCCTGCTGAAAAAATGGTTTGATACGGGGGAACTGGATATGAATGAGGTACACCCTTATATATCGGAAGGTTTTGGTGAAGATTTTCTGCCACAAAATTACATCAAAGAGGTTATAGACCATTTTGAGAAAGTGACCGATAAAGACGGTGCTGTGATGGCACGCCGCATAGCCAAGGAAGAAGGGCTGTTTGTAGGTTATTCTGCAGGTTCGGTTATTGCCGGACTGAAGCAACTGAAAAACAAGCTGAAACCTACCGACCTGGTGGTAGTGGTATTTCACGACCATGGCAGCCGCTATGTAGGCAAGATATATAACGACGAGTGGATGCTGGACCGCGGCTGGCTGGAAGTAGCAACCGTGCGCGACCTGATAGGTGGCCTGGGCCGCCGCAGGCTGGTGACGATAGATGAGGATGCGAAAGTGAGCGATGCGCTGGACCTGATGAAGAAATACGACATCGAACAGATACCGGTGATGAAAGATGGCGAGGTAACTGGCGCTATTACCCAAGCGGGACTGTTCAAAAAGATAATAGACAACCACGAGGTAAGGGACTTTAATATAGCGGATGTGAAGGAAGCGGCATTGCCCACGGTAGAAATGGATATACCGCTGGAACGCCTGAAACATTACATCAACAAAGAGAATGGCGCGGTATTATCTAAAGACGATAGTGGCCAATACCACATCCTGACCAAGTATGATGTGCTGGATGCGTTTAGTAAAGGTTAGTTCATTGGTTGATTCGTTAACTGGTTGATTGGTTAACATAAACTTTCAGGTTTTGAGTTTTATAGAAAGATATATAAAAAGGCCGCCAGCGTTATTTCCGTTGGTGGCTTTGTTTCACATAGCTGGGTTGTTATTTACTATCTATAACGCCAGCAGCGAGCCTATCACATCGCTGATATGGCTGCAGGTACTATGGATGGCAGGCTACACCTTTGCATGGATATTTTGCTGCGCTATGAAGCGCTGGGCGGCGTATACATATATTGCCATCACCACAGCCAGCCTTTTGCTGCACTTCCTGGTAAAAGACCCGATGTATCATAGCACGATGTTCCTGATAGATGCCATATTTGCGATGATACTGATGGCGTATATAAAGCGATTTGATTGATGGTCATGGCTAAAAGGTTATGCGTGATAGGTGGAATATCAAATATTATCATTCCAGTGATGATATTTGCCATTGGTGCGATAAGCGATTCTGGTGGTAGTTCTTTTGGTTTTATCTTCATTGGTTTTGCAATATTCGGTGTGATCTCATTTCTATATCATCTAATAATACTTACGGTTTTTAGAACGGGTATATTTAAGTCAACAGAGTTTTTAATGCTTGTGATCTTGACATTAGCCGTAAATACATGGGAAGTGTCATTAATAAAAGATTTCGCATTATGGGACTGAAACTAATCACCGATATGATGGGCCGCGATGTGGCTTTCAACTATCCGCCGAAGCGCATCGTATCTGTAGTGCCTTCGCAAACGGAGCTATTGGCAGATTTGGGGTTGAATGATGAAGTGGTGGGCATCACCAAATTCTGCATCCACCCCGAAAGCTGGTTTCGCAGTAAGGAGCGCATAGGTGGCACCAAGAAGCTGGACATAGAAAAGATAAAAGCGCTGCAACCCGATCTTATCATTGCCAATAAAGAAGAGAACGAACAGGAGCAGATAGAAGAACTGGCCAAACACTTTCCCGTATGGATAAGTGATATACACAATCTACCGCAGGCGCTACAGATGATACAGGTAGTGGGCCAGCTCACAGGCACCGATGGCAAGGCCAATGAACTGGTAGATGAGATAGTGAATGGCTTTACCCAACTGCATACGGCAACCACAGCAAAACGTGTAGCCTACTTTATATGGTATAGCCCTTGGATGAGCGTGGGGCATGATACCTTTATCAGCAATGTGATACACACCATAGGCTGGAAAAATGTGCTGGCCGATAAAAGCCGCTACCCCGAAATAACACTGGAAGAACTAAAGGCGTACAACCCCGAACTGGTATTGCTGTCATCCGAACCCTTCCCTTTTAAAGAAAAGCATATAGCCGAAGTAAAAGCCGCACTGCCCGATGCAGAAGTAAAGTTGGTAGATGGCGAAATGTTTAGCTGGTATGGCAGTAGGCTGAAGGAAGCGGTGGGATATCTTCAACAATTGATAAAATAAAAGACATACATCACTAAAACAACAAGGGCCCGGTAAATACCAAAGCCCCTGTTTATGAATGTTATAAATCCTTTTAAATCTACCACACTTTATTGCGGGAGCCTTTAAATTCTTTAGGTTTCACTATGGTGAATACACGCGATATATTGAAGCCGAAGCGGATATTGCCATCGCCCCAGTTGGCATTCGTCTGGCCTATAAAGGCACGCTCTGTCATAGCAGGGCTATTGGTAAACATCAGTTGGAATACGTGGCCACCTGTTTCTATATCGAAGCCCAATGATAGTGAGTTGTAGTATTTCTCATTCGTATTGCCCAGTTGGTTGCCCTCCAGGCGGTAATAATATTCTGCATTGAAAGATATACGGTTCGACAGTTTTATACGGCCACCGATACCCATTACAAACATATCATTAGGCTCGGCAGTAGTACTCACCAGGTTGTAGTGCACATGCGTAGGCATCAGTTGCAGCGAGAACCATTGGTTAAACTTACGCGCTATCAGCAATTGATTTACATAATACATCCGGTTGCTGAAATGATACTCCTGCCCTGCAGGCAATGATGGTGCAGGCATAGACTGTATGCTCATAGCGCCCATATAGCTCAGGCTGATGGGCATGCCCTTTCCTTCCTGCTGGCGCAGCAATTTTATTTTGGTAAAGCCATCATATTCCGACTGATAGGTACTACGGCCGATGCCTATCATCAGCCAGTCGGTAATACCATAGTCGAAACCGATGCGGGTATTAGCACCCTCCAAACCAAAGAAGCCGCTGAAGCCCGTCTTCAACTCGCCAAAGCGGTGCAGCACTTTAAAGTCGAGCACACCTTTGGCGGTGTTTTCTATGCTGTGGCCGTTGATGAGGCGCGTGGTTTTAAACGTGGCCGTAGTATATTCTTTCTTCGCTTTGCCTTTGTCTTCTTCATCCAGCATGGCCATCAGGTCATCACTGTCCGATGTTTTATTTTTATCATCTTCCTGTGCATAGGTATTAAAGGCACCCATCAGCGAAGCTGTAAGCAGTAAAGCAGGTAATATGCGCATTGATTGTTGGTTGTAGTCTGGTTAATTGTTGTAATCGGGTTTATTTCTTCTCCAGTATCGAGTTTACGGTTACTTCTATTTCCTTGGCTATTTTGCCTTCTACCAGTTTAGGTATGTTTATTTTATAGTCGGTAGGCTTCACCTTGAATTTTGAATTCACCGTAGCTTGCCCACCTTTTACTACGATGGTACCGGGTATGGTTACATCGCGGGTTACACCGTGCATGGTCAGCTTACCACTGGTGCTTACATTGTAGGTGCCATCTTTGGCAAAGTTTACCGCATTCAGGTTGGTCACCTTTCCTTTGTAATCAGCCTTAGGGTATTTATTGCTCTCCATATAGTTTTCGTTGAAGTGCTCCTGCATCAGGGCTTTTTCAAACTTAAAACTTTTGATAGGCGCCTGGAAAACGAATTCGCCCGTTTTGCTATCCAGCGCACTGGCTACTTCATTATTGAAGGCTTCAATATTTTCTACCGGTGTAGATGAAAAGAAGCTCACCTTACCCGTGCGTGTCATATACTTTTGTGCATATACCTGTGTGGCAGCACCCATCATCATTACGGCAACCAATAGCTTTTTCATATAGTTTGGCATTTAGCGTTTATAATTATTTTTTGTTGTTAGTTCTGCTGCGCACCCTGGTTTACCCAGCGTGTTATTTTATTAATGCTGCAATCATCCAGTTTCGGCATGCCTTTAGGCATTTGCGAAAAGCCGCTTTCCCAGCGTATAGCACCCAGCAATCTTTTATTATCTACCGCCAGTTTTGCACCGCTATAGTTGGCAAAGTTATATCCGCTTTGTATAGTAGTAGCATCGTGGCAGCCCGATGTAGCACATTTTTGTTGCAGTACAGGGGCAATATCAGCTGCAAAGCTAACGGTAGCCGTATCGCAGTTGTTGGTGTTGGATGGATATAGCTGGTCGGCCTTATCGTTGTAGCAGCCTGCCAATGCTACGATACCAATGCATAGTGCAAATATTCTCTTCATAAGGTTCTGTTATCTGTTATTTATGTTCTAAGTTCCTGTTTTTAGTTATTCAAAGCCCCGGCTGCTACCCATTTAGCCACCTGCTGTATCTGGCAATCGCTGAGCTTAGCGCCGCCGGAGGGCATGGGTGTAACGCCTGCCGAATGGCGTATGGCATCGAGCAGGCGGCCATTTACGGCTGCCGTGCGCACGCCGTCGTAAGTATCCAGTCGCACGCCTTTATTTGCTACTGTGCCATTGTGGCAACCTACGCAATATTTTTCCATCATCGGCTTTACAGCGGTGCTATAAAGGTAATTATTGCTATCGCAGGGGGTGCTGCAGCCGGTGGTGTTCTTAGCACCTTCATTTATCCAGCGGCGTATCAGTGCTTTTTGTTCACTTGTCAGCGCCGGATTGGGGTATTGCGGCATGCGCTTCCTTACATCATCTTCGGTAATGGCTTCATACAGCTCTGTAGCATCGGCATTGCCGGGCACAAACTCTTTACGCGTGATGGTTTCGTAGCTGGTGAATACAAAGCCTTCCTTTGCCGATGCCGCATCGTGGCAACCACTCTGGGCACAGTTGGCTATGAAG
>DASWWE010000187.1:0-7320 GCA_036406055.1 Flavipsychrobacter sp.
AACTATCCGGCACGTGGTATTGGTAAAACCAGTATTGAAAGGGTGATCATAGCTGCGAATACTAATAACACTACCTTTTGGGAAATGCTGCATCATCCTGCAGCCACAGGATTGAAAGGTGCTGCCGCTGCTGCCATTGAAGAGTTCGTTACCCGCATGAAAAGCTTCCAGGTGATGCTGGAAAAACAAAATGCCTACGATGTTGCTTTTGCAGTGGGTAAGCATACAGGATTGGTACAAGAGCTGTATAATGATAAATCGGTAGAAGGGTTGGCACGTTATGAGAACGTGCAGGAGCTTTTGAACTCAATAAAAGAGTTTACCGAAACGCCGGATGAAGAAGGCGAACTGCGTGAGAAAACACTGGGTAGTTACCTGCAGCAGATAACATTGCTGACGGATGCAGACAATAATAAAGATGAAAATTCGGATGTGGTGAAACTGATGACCATACATGCGGCAAAAGGATTGGAATTTCCATGTGTGTTTTCAGTAGGGCTAGAAGAAAACCTTTTCCCGAGTGCAATGAGTCTTTATGATAGGTCGGACCTGGAGGAAGAGCGCAGGTTATTCTATGTGGCCATCACCCGTGCTAAGGAACGCCTGTGGGTAACCTATGCCAACAGCCGTTACCGCTTTGGTAACCTGGTGCAAAATGAACCCAGCCGCTTTATAGATGAGATACCTGAAAAATACCTGGACCGCACCTTTACGGGCATCAATAGCCGTGGCGCACAAGGTTCTGTAGGTGGATTTGGCAAGTCGCTGAACCAATCATTTGATAAAGTACCATCGCTGAAAAAGCTGGCAGATAAACTGCAACAGGCACCGCCGACAGAACATAAACCAACTGCTGACTTTAAAGCGGATGACCCGATGGCAATGGAAGTAGGTATGGAGGTAGAACATCTGAAATTTGGCTTCGGAAAAATAACATCCGTAGAGGGTGGCGCGAATAATCGAATCGCTACTGTACAGTTCCAGGGAGGGCACGGGCAGAAGAAGATAATGTTAAATTATGCTAAAATCAGGATCGTGAAATAAAAATAGATTCGTTGTTTTATGGAATCTGCATGTTCTTTGCACCATTACCATAAAACAGCGAATCTATGAATGTTAAGAAGATCCTCGTCGCGTTGATAGTTTTATATAGCAACGCATTATATGCACAGACCCGCCAGAAGGTTGACATTACACATGCTACCGTATTTCTCAGCGGTGCAGAACTATTGGGTAATGCCAAAGTAAACCTGCCATCGGGCGAAAGTGAAATACTATTTACCAATGTAGCAGGCAATGTGAACCAGCAAAGCCTGAATATAGGTGCCGATAACGGCGTGGTCATTCAGTCGGCTACCTTCCAGAACAACTACCTGGAAGCACAAACACTTTCGCCAAGGGCCAAGGTGCTGAAAGATAGTGTAGAAAAGGTAGAAGCATCGCGCGCCGGTACTAACAATATGCTGTCGGTAGTGAATGAGCAGATAGACCTGATATCTAAAAACAAACAAGTGTCGGGTACGAATACCGGCCTGTCTGTAGCAGAACTGCAAAAGATGCTGGACCTGGTGAAGAGCAGGCTGAATGGATTGCTCACCGAGAAAGATAAATTGACCGCTACTCTGAAGAAAACAGATGAAAGCTTGGCACTGCTACGCATGCAATTTGAAGAAGAGAAGCGCAAAGATTTTCAGCCGGGCGGCCAATTGCTGGTAAAATTCTATGCACCACGTGCTACGGCTTCCAGCATCAGCATATCTTATGTAGTGCCCAATGCGGGCTGGTCGCCATCTTACGACCTGAGGGTAGAAAACCTGTCGGCGCCCGTAAAGCTGTTTTACAAAGCCAATGTGTACCAGAACAGCGGTGTGAAATGGGATAACGTAAAAGTGAGCCTTTCTACCGGGAACCCTAATGAAGGGGCGCAGGCACCGGTTTTGAATCCTTGGTATTTGGCTTTTTATGAACCAAGGGCTTATGGCGAAGGTTATCTAAACGAGGTGAATGTACGTGCATATAAAAAGCCGCTGCTAGCACCGCAGGCGGAAGCTGCGATGGATAAGTCAATGACAGCAGGTACGATGAATAATTATGTACAGGTAGATAACAGTGGTATTAACACCACATTTGATATAGACCTGCCCTATACGATACCAAGTGACGGGCAATCGCACATCATAGCTGTGAAAACATACGAACTGCCAGCTACGTACAGGTACTATGCAGCGCCAAAGCTGGACCACGATGCCTTCCTGCAGGCACAACTAACCAACTGGGAAGACCTGAACCTGATACCGGCTACTACCAATATCTTTTATGAAGGCAGCTATGTAGGCCAGGGCTATATAGATGTGCGCAATGTGAAAGATACCATGACCATATCGCTGGGCAGGGATAAGAAGATAGTGGTGCGCCGCGAAAGAGACAAAGAACTGCGCAGTGTGAAAACTATAGGCAGCAACGTACGCGAAACATTTGTGTACACTATAACGGTACGTAACACACGTAAAGAAGCAGTAGATGTAACCCTGATGGATCAGCTACCGGTGAGCAATGATAAAGACATAGTGATAGAAGATACCGATATAAACGGTGGCGAACTGGAAGCTGCAACCGGTGCGGTGAAATGGGTACTGAAGCTGAAACCTAATGAAACGAAGAAAATAAACATCGGCTTCACGGTGAAATACCCTAAAGGTAAAACACTGAACCTGTAACGGACAGGCATATCATAGAAAAGGCCCCGCAATCTGCGGGGCCTTTTCTATTTATTTTTCCTGTTTTTCAAACCTTATTTCGCGGAGCAGGTAGCTATCTTCTTTTTGCTTCATTACCAGGTATATCTGGAAATTGCCATTGGAAGTTTGCAGGGTACCTACTGCATATTTTGAGCTTTCGCCTGAAGAGCCGGCCTGGCGAACGGTAAATTCTTTTACCTGGTTTTTGCTGAAGAAGTCTTTTAATACCATTTCAGCCTGTGCTTTGCTGTAAATAGATTGATTATTGCTGACCGTGATGGCAACTGTATTATCAAAATACTTAGCTATCGTAGTGACATTGCCACTACGAAGGCTATTGACCACATCTTCAAGCGCCTGTGCTTTTACAGCAAGCGTAGAAAACGTGAGTAATATGTATAGAAGTACGTTTTTGTAAAATTGTTTCATCGGCAAACCGCTTCAAAGTCACTTATCAACTTATCCACATCAAAAAACCTGCCAAAAAGCATGATTTTTTAACTTTTCGTTTAAAGATTGTGAAAATAACGATAAAATCTCATTTTTTAAATAATTATTTATAATATAAGTTAAGAGTTAATAATCTTTTCATGCATCCACAGGCATGCTATAATTTTGCAGGCATGTCGAAAAAAGCAATGCTTATAATAATGGACGGCTGGGGCCACGGACAAGTGCCTGCTGCTGATGCCATTGCAAATGCACATACACCTTTCGTAAAATCGCTATATAACAAATACCCTAATACAGAACTGATAACCTATGGCGAAGCTGTAGGATTGCCGGACGGGCAAATGGGCAATTCAGAAGTAGGCCACCTGAACCTGGGGGCAGGCCGTATTGTGTACCAGGAACTGCAACGTATAAATGTGGCTGTGCGCGATGGCGAGCTGGCGACGAATGCCGTATTCCTGAATGCGCTGGAAACAGCCCGGCTGCAGAATAAAACACTGCACCTGATAGGGCTTGTGAGCGATGGTGGCGTGCATTCGCATATCAATCACCTGAAGGCTATGTGTACACTGGCAAATAAGCAGGGTGTAGCACGCGTAGCCGTACATGCTTTTACCGATGGGCGCGATACCGACCCGAAAAGCGGGTATGACTATCTGAAAGATTTGCAAGACCACCTGGTGATAAGCAATGGATTTATAGCTACGGTATGTGGCAGGTATTATGCCATGGACCGTGATAAACGCTGGGAGCGGGTAAAAGTGGCTTACGATGCATTAGTGAATGGCGTGGGGAATCATACTCAGGATGTCATAGCTGCGGTAAACCAATCATACGAAGCGGATATTACGGATGAGTTTATAAAACCCATCATTGCCTGCAATCATGAAGGCACGCCACTGGCTACCATACAGGATGGTGATGTAGTAATATGTTTCAACTTCAGGACCGACCGCTGCCGCGAAATAACGATTGCATTGACACAGGGAGCATTCCCCGAGCAGCAGATGCACCCGCTGAACCTGCATTATGTGACCATGACGGAATATGACAAAACTTATAAGAATGTAGGTGTACTATTCCACAACGATAACCTGAACAATACACTGGGTGAAGTGCTGGCTAATAATGGCAAGAAACAGATACGCATAGCAGAAACAGAAAAATACCCGCATGTTACCTTCTTCTTTTCTGGCGGCCGGGAAGTGCCGTTTGAAGGGGAAAGCCGTATTATGGCACCATCGCCTAAGGATGTACCAACATATGACCTGAAGCCGGAGATGAGTGCTTATGATATAACCAATGCCATCATACCGGAGATACAAAAACAATCGGCAGATTTTATATGCCTGAACTTTGCGAACGCTGATATGGTAGGGCACACCGGTGTATGGGCTGCTGCAGTAAAAGCTGCGGAAACGGTAGATAACTGTGTATCGCAGATAGTGCCTGCAGCATTGGAAAATGGTTATGCCGTGTTTCTGACTGCTGACCATGGTAATTCAGACTACTTGGTAAATGAGGATGGTTCTCCCAATACGGCACATACTACCAACCCGGTGCCACTGTTTGTAATATCGAACGATTATCATGGAGGTGTACGTCCCGGTAAGCTGGGCGATATAGCGCCTACCATACTTCACTACATGGGTATAACAATACCGGTGGAAATGACAGGGAATATTTTAATTGATTAGCATAAAAAAGAAGGAGCGATTGTATCGCTCCTTCTTTTTTATGTCCTATAAGCTTATCGTGCTATCCATGTTTCGGGGTTTTGACGGGTCGTACCTTTCCATATTTGAAGGTTAATGATCGACTCCCCTTCTTCATTCATGCTCACTTTACCTATTTGTTGCTTGATGTTTACCTTGTCTCCCGCCTTTACAGTCACACTTTCCAGCATAGAGTATAGTGTATAATAATTACCATGCGTTATCATAACATTCCAGTTGCGACCCGGGATATAAAACACCCTGGCAACCTCACCATCAAATATAGCGCGCGCAGTAGCACCGTGATTCGTACTGATATCTATACCATAATTTTCCAGTTCTACCTTGGTAGCAATAGCGTGGTGATATTTACCAAAACCTTGTGACACAAAGCCTTTTTCAACCGGCCATGGCAATCGGCCACGGTTGCTTTCAAAGCTATTGGAAAGGGCATTAGCTTCCGGGGTTAAGGAATAATTATAGTTTTTAGGAGCAGGTTTAGGCGCCGCAGGGCTAGTAGCAGCCGGTGTGGTTTTTGGTGCATTGTTATTAGCAACTACATTCGATTTGCTATTAGTATTAGTACGGTTGTTGCCCATATTAATGGGGCCTTCTGCCGGCCTGTTGGAGCCCACTGCAACTTTAGCGGTATTTTGCGCGGCTGCAGCTTTTGCAGCTTCTTCCTGTTTGCGGCGTTCTTCTTCAGCCCTGCGCCTGGCTTCTTCTTCAGCTTTCTTACGTGCTATTTCTATCTCGCGGCGGATGATTTCCTGCACAGCGCGGTCTAGCTGCTTGGTAGCTTTTTTATCTTTTTCAATTTGTGCTATCAACTCTTTTTCCCTGCCTTTCAGTTCCCTTACTACCTGGTCTGTCTCATTTGTTTCTTTTTGTATTTCTAACCTTTGTTTTTCTTCGGTGGTCAGCAGCATATCTTTTTCAGACTTCTGTGCATTCAGCACATCTATCTTCTTTACTATAATGCCTTGTGTGATGCGTATCTGGTCGGCTTGCTGTTTGCGGTAATCGCGATACTTTTTAAGGTATTTTGCGCGTCGCAACCCTTCATTGAAATTGCTGGCAGAAAAGATGAAAGCCAGCATATTATAAGAGCTGCGGCTGCGGTATGCGTATCGTACTGATTGCGCATACCTTGCTTTTAATATCTCAAGGTTTTGTTTTAACGTACTTACTTCCTGTGTGGATGTCTGAATGTTGTTGTTGATCTGTCCTATTTCCTGGTTAATATTACCAATAAGGCGCTGGCGTTCTTTCAGCTTGCTTTGCAGGGCGCGCAGCTGGCCCATCGTAGCATTCTTATCTTTTTTAGTAGCTTCCAGTTGTTGCTGGGTCTCTTTAATAGATTCCATTATACTCTGCCTGCGCTTTTCCAGTTCAGCCTTAGTAGGCTGTTGCTGTGCAAAAACCGGCAATGCCAGTAATATGGATATGATGAGTGCGGTTATACGCATTAAATAATACTCGTTGATTGATAAGCAACAAAAATAGCCAAATATCCCACCGTTATTACCCTTGTGTATAGTTTTAAGATGATTTTAAATATTTTGATATGTAAAATGATACAGCATGTTTTTTAATGCAGCACTATTATCTTTTCTTTGTTTCCAAATCAACACAGTATGTTATACTCGATGACCGGTTTTGGCCGTGCAGAAGCTACCATTAATGGCAGACAGGTAGTAGTAGAAATGAAATCGCTGAACGGCAAACAGTTTGACATCGTAACAAAGCTTCCCCCCATCATACGTTCCTACGAACTGGACATACGCAACTTGCTAAACAGCATATTGATGCGCGGTACTATAGATCTTACCATAGCCATAAAACAGGAAGGCGCTACCAAGCCCATGACAGTAAATACCGGGCTTGCCGTGTTTTACTACCAGAGCATGCAGCAGATAGCTAAAGAAATAGGCATACCGGAAGAAAACGTATTATCGACCCTGATGCGCATGCCGGAAGTAGTAGCGCCGGAACAAGATGTGATGCCTGAAGATGAATGGCTGCAAATAAAGAAAGTGATAGAACAGGCTGCACATGGCCTGATGGAGCATCGCAAACATGAAGGAGAAGCGCTGCATAAAGATCTGCACAACCGTATCAACAGGATAGAAGAACTATTGCAAGAGATACTGCCGCTGGAAGGGCAGCGTACCGAAAAGATACGTACCCGCATCATGCAATCGCTGCAGGATATGGTAGGTACAGACAATGTGGACCCGAATCGCTTTGAGCAGGAAATGATATACTATATAGAGCGTATAGATTTTTCGGAGGAAAAAATAAGGCTAAAACAGCACTGCCAGTATTTCCATACCACAGTGGAAAAACAAGGCATCAGCAAAGGAAAGGTGCTGGGCTTCATACTGCAGGAAGTAGGCCGTGAGATAAATACA
>DASWWE010000188.1:0-7621 GCA_036406055.1 Flavipsychrobacter sp.
GGCTATATTTATTTTATTGCTGATTTTATAATACTGTTTTACCCTTTCCTGGAAAGTGTTGCGAATAGCCTGTTTACTCAAAGGGGCTAATGATACAAAAAACAGATCGACCAACTTGGCACCAAGGCCTTTTGATATGATCAAATAAAATTTAACAGATATATATAATATAATTACTGTTGCCAAAAAAATTGGCATGCATTCAATTATGAATGTACGAATCATACGTTAGTTTAGTCTATAGTTAACCGCTTATCCCCTGCTATGTTAACTTAATATTGAAATTTGTTACTGATTGCAAAGCATACAACAATCAGACCAAAGCGGCGTAAAATTAAAGTTCTAAATTTGAATTAAGTAATTTGATTTTCCCCAATTATAGCTAACTTGATACGTTGCGTTTTGAATAAGAAAGAGGCCCTCCAAAAGCTATATACATTTCGTGGTGCAGATAAGTACGCCACCTTTGGTGATGCCCAGCCGGGCATTAGCAATACCCCTGATGATCAAAAAGAAATCATTGCTAATATTTTAGATACATGCTGTAAAGAATTAGCCATAGAAATAGAATCAGCAAAAAAGCCTACCAAAACAGCATTGAAAGAAATTATCATTCATCATATGAATGAGATATATACAGCCAGGGTAAATGCAGAAAATAAAGACTTTGGGTATCATTTGTGCTGGTTTCTCGCCGAAAAAGTAGGACTGGATTTGTGGAAACACTCTACAACCAAAATCTGGGGATACTGGGATATTGTAAATAAGGAAGTAAAAATAGTTACAAGGGTGCGCAAGGTTGTCAAACAAAAAGCCGGTAACGCAATGGCATGATTTTGTTATACATATAAACATCGTTATCACACCTTAAAGTATTGCATATGCATTACCGGTACTTTTTACTTCTGGCAATTCCTTTAGTGCTGCAGGCATGCAATAACAATAAATCAACTAATAGTGGGGCGAAACGTAGCGGTAATGGAAACTCCGCTACTGCTGCAACAACTACCCGCACCATCGGTAGTACTTCACTAGCATTAGCATCAGAGCCCGCAACAGTGGTGGCAAACACCAATACGCGCGGAGAAGACGAATTGAATAAAATGTATGCCGAAAGTGAAGCCGGGAAAAATGCCCTGGCCACCCGAAAAAAAAGCACGTCAACTCAGAAAGGCCCTAAGGCCAGTCGCACTTATGGTTTCTACCCCGAAGGCTCGCAACGTAAGCTCACAGAAAATGACATAAAGCATTTATCGCCATGGGGACATAAAGTGATGCTGAACGAAATATATGCGCGTCACGGAATGGTATTTGCAGATGCAGCCCTAAAACGTCATTTCAAAAGGCAAAAATGGTATAAAGGCACCAGTAAAAATGTGTATAAGCAACTAAGTGCTATAGAAAAGCAAAATGTCGCCTTTTTGATAAATACAGAACCAAAGGTTATCCGGTAATGTATGCTATTTCTTAAGGTCGCTAACCATGCGCATAGATATTTGCGCCAATTGCAGCCATAAGTTGCTATGTTGCCTCGGCACATGTATCCAGCCATTCATTTGCTTCCCTTCAGATGGCTCAAAAACAATAGCTCCCTTCAGTTTCAATGCCTTCACTTGTTCTTCCGGTGGCAACTTAAACACCATATCATCTTTCCAGTATAATACACCCGCCTTACCGTTATCAGCTTTAATACATAATGCCCCAAACATTTTACTTTCCTTAGCACCTGGTATGGATGCTGCTATATCATGGTACATTTGCTCATATTTCGTCATCAAGGTAGTTTTTTTTGAAGTTTAGCTTTAAACAGTATCTTGGGTATATTACATTCAATCTCTACATCTTATATGCTGAAAAATTCTGTAGGCGAGTTAAAATTATCGCCAATAAAGGAAGAAGGCAAGTTCGTTTTTTATAACGATTTCATCACCATCAATGGTAAAGTATCTAAGGGCGATAAAATCAAGATATTGGTAGAAAGCTATCAGCCACAAGGTACAAAAGTGGCTATACCCGGGGCGGCTGCTTCATCGGCCATACTGGTAGTACGGGGCGCACAATACAGGCATGATGATATATCCGGGCACGAAACTATGGATAAACTATATGACCATGTAGCTACCCTGTATAAAAACAGGTTTTACTTTGGCGACAAAGCATAGTATTAGTATTATAGCCGCTACTCTTGTATCTTTCGCCGGCATATGGGCAAACCTCAGAAGAAAAGCACCTTTAAACGCATACTAAAGATATTTGCCGGCTTATTGCTGGCATCTCTGCTATACACCGTTGCATGTAGGTGGGTAATGCCGCCCATTACCACTACACAAGTAGGTGCCTTGTTGGGCGGATACGGGTTAAAGCGCGATTATGTGAGCTGGAATGAAATATCCCCCAATGTAAAATTGGCCGCTATTGCCAGCGAAGACCAGCTTTTTCCCGACCATACCGGCTTTGACTGGAAGTCGATAGAAAAAAGTATGGAAGAAAAACCGCGACGTAAAAAGAAACGTGCAAAAGGTAGCGGCGCCAGCACCATCAGCCAGCAAACGGCTAAAAATGTGTTTCTATGGCAAGGCAGTGGTTGGGGACGATATATACGTAAAGTCCCTGAAGCATTTTATACCGAAGCCATAGAGCTGGTATGGGGTAAAAAACGCATTATGGAAGTATACCTGAATGTGATAGAAATGGGGCCCGGTATATTTGGAATAGAGGCTGCCGCACAGGCCTACTTCCATAAAAGTGCGCGCAACCTGAGCAGGGCCGAAGCTGCCATGATCATTGCCTGCCTGCCAAATCCTAAAAAGTACACAGTAAAACCACTAAGCAAGCGTGTAAGCTGGAGATACCCGAGAATCATGAAGCAGATGAACAACCTGGATGGCGACCCGGATGTTGCAGAGCTCATACGCTAAATAGCTATGGCATAGTTTTTATGGCTTCATGCCATGAAAACCATAAATATATAAGGATATGAAATTACCAGCATTATTAACGCTATCATTAATAGCGGCACTCACCTTCTCATCTTGCGGTGATAGTAACAACCCTGAAAATGCAGGTGAAAGCACACCAATAGACTCTACCAACCTGCATGGTACGGCACCTGCTACTTACGGTCCGGAAAACCCTGCGGGTACTGGTGATGCACCACACGATGGCTATGATACCTCACTAAGAGCAAATACTGCCAGCAGTGAAGACAGTGCAAAAGGCAAGGCACATTAACAACAAAATATCCACTTAATAAGAAAGGGAACAGTATCTGTTCCCTTTTTAGTTTCTTTTCTACCGGTGTCTGCGTTTCACTTGCTGCTCCCAAAACTTGGCTTTGAACCAGCCCAGCGTAAGTATCAGCAACATACTGCCACCAATAAGCCCCGCAACACACCAAAGTAAGGTTTCTATAGTTTTTGAAGATTGCATAGTAATGTGGGTTTTAATGGAAGTTATATAAGACTATGCCGCCGGAGAAAAAACATATTTCACATTTTGTGGATAACCTCTGATAGCTGGTTGTGGCGTGCATTATTTTTTTCAACATAAATAAACTGTATGTTTACAATAGGTATCGGGATATGAAAAAAGTCATTGGATTACTACAGCTGTTATTATGTTACCATGTGCTGCATGCCCAAACCGATACTTTAAAGCTTTACTTTCCACACGATGTTTACAAGTTGGATAACCGATTGCAGCACTCGTTGGATTCTATGCTGTATGCAGATGCTATTAACAACCGGCAAAACTTATTGATAGTTGGCTATACGGATCACCTGGGAACAGATGCTTACAACGAGCGCCTGTCTAACAATCGCGCAAAGGAGATACAGAATTACCTGGTGCAAATGCACATACCTGCAGCTAATATTAAATTATGCATAGGCAAAGGTGAGCTGCAAACAAATAATACAAGCAATACTGGCATTCCACCTAACCGCAGAGTAGATATTGTTACCAGCATCCTTGGTAAAGAAACTATAAAGAATACACCACAAGGAAAACCTGCTATACCAAAGCAGGTAATCCCCAACATAGAAAAAGTAGCCGTTGGGCAAACCCTTCGCCTGCAAAATATTTATTTTGAGCTGGGTAGGCATGTAGTTACCCGCGCGTCTTTACCTGCACTGCAAGCTCTGTATGAAACTATGGTCGCCATGCCGCAATTGAAGATTCAAATAGAAGGACATATCTGTTGCCTTCGTTTTGGTGTAGATGCGCTGGACGAAGACACACGTGAAATATCGTTATCGGCTAACAGGGCCAAATTCATTTACAATTACCTGCTGGAACGGGGTATCGATAAGGAACGCATCAGTTACAAAGGTTTTGGTAAATCGCGCCCTTTAGTATGGCCGGAGAAGACCATGGAAGATGAAGAAAAAAACCGCCGTGTAGAAATCAGGGTTTTAAGCAAGTAAAAAACGAGCCACCTGAAAAGGAAGCTCGCTTTTGTTTATTCGTCCACACTTAGGGAGACGTATTTTACAAACCGAACATTAAACCTACATTCAATCGTACGTTTCTGTTACTGTTATTCATGTCAGTTACATCCAGGAAGCCGTGATAATACGCCGCATCCAGGTTAAGCCATGTACTAGGCATCAGGCGTATATTGGCACCTGCACCCACATCAGCACCTACATCCCATGTATTAAATACATCACTATTATTTATTGTCATTATTGGTCCGTCACCAGATATCCTTGTTTCGCTTTGATAATGATCTTCAGCTACCTTAACACCTACAGATGGTCCTAAGAATATTTTAGGGCGCACAGCATTGGTATATTTACCAAAAAAGTAATAGGCACGTGGTGTTAGTTTTACATAAGTAGGGTCTACAGCCGTTGTATATTCAATGCCATTCTGCATAAAATTTCTTTTATACCCCTCGTGAGATGCAGTTAGCTCTGCACCAAAACCCCAATGTTCAAACCTTGAATAGATAACATTGACACCCAGGTGCCCTGCAGGTTTGAATTGTTGTCCATCCATATTGCTAAGCCAGCTATGGCCAAATCCCGCCACAGGCCCTAATGATACATATTGAGCCCTTGATGTGTTTTTTTCCTGGCCAAATGCCGTAGTTGCCAATAGAGCTAATCCGGCCGTAAACATGAATAATCGTTTCATAAATTTTAGTCATTTGGTTCGCGTTATGCTTACAAAAAACTGTGCCATTAATAATTTGCCATATCGTTCATGGTCGCGTAATTTTATAATACACAAACATTTAAAAACATATGGACACCGTATCTCAAACCATAGACATGTTGCGTAAAGAAGGATATGTAGAGGATTTCAACTTGCAACAAACCTGCCTGGAATGCCGTGAGGGACATTTTAAAGTATTTCATGATGAATTTGTTATAGACAATGTATATCGTTTTGAAGGCAATAGCGACCCGGCAGATGAAGCAACTGTGTATGCCATTTCTTCCCCAAAGTATGGTATTAAAGGGGTGTTGGTAAATGGTGCCGGCATCTATACATCCGACATCACAGATGAAATGCTGGAAACATTGCAGATAAAAAAATAAGGTGTCCCACCCAAAGGTTGGACACTTTTATGCCGTCTTATAACATACACGACATAAAAAAAGATATGCGCCGACTTTTATTATCCGCAGCACTATTGGCTGCAGCCTGCAATTACGCAAATGCAGCCACACGCAAAGTATTGTTTATAGGCAATAGCTACATCTTTACTAACAACCTGCCGGTATTGATACAGCAGATGGCTACATCTATGGGCGATACGCTGATATACGATGAATACACGGTAGGTGGTTATACATTACAAGGGCATTTTGGGGATATTCAGACCAAAAACAAGATATACAGCCAGCAGTGGGATATTGTAGTAATACAGGAGCAGAGCCAGCGCCCTGCCTTTTCGCCCACACAGGTGGAAAGAGATACCTATCCTTTTGCCCGCAAGCTGGATAGCATGGTGCGCCATAACAGAAGCTGTACCGAAACCATGTTTTTCATGACGTGGGGATATAAGAATGGCGATGCTAACAATTGTGCGGTTTACCCACCCATATGCACTTACGCCGGTATGCAGCAACGCCTACGCGAAAGCTACCTGCAAATGGCTACAGATAACAATGCCATCGTATCGCCTGTAGGGGTAGCCTGGAAACAGGTACGTGATAGCTTCCCTGCTATGGAGTTATATTCACCCGACGGTTCGCACCCTTCTATGAATGGTTCCTTTCTTGCGGCATGTGTTTTCTATACTTCCATCTTTCATAAAAGCACGGTTAAAAGTACATTCAACAGTACCTTGGCAGCTGCAGATGCGGCTAACCTGAAGCGATTTGCAAGCAGGGTAGTATTAGATAGCTTCAACAACTGGAATGTAAGTGGCAATTATACCTATGCCAACTTTACACATACCCTTACCGGCAATAAAATAACACTGAGCAATACATCTAAATATGCTACAACTTACGCATGGGCATTCGGCGATGGCAATACATCTACAGCCACCAGTCCTACCCATACTTACAGCACACCAGGTAAATATTTTGTAACCCTTCGCGCATCCAACAGTTGTTTTTCAGAAATAAAAGGAGATACCATTAGTACACAGGGCACAGGTATCACGGCAATAAACAATACACCTATTACTATAACAGCAACTGCTACAGGTAATGGTAAAGTAATGCTACAAAATACAGGCAGCCAAACCGGTGCGATACAGATATTTGATATTAACGGCAGAAAAGTTGCAACACAACAATTACAACCGGGCGAGCAAACCTATACAGACCTGCTACCTGGCGTTTACATGTACAGCGCATATATAAATGATGTCCTGCAACATGCAGCTAAGCTATCAGTATATTAGTAACGGAACCAAACCTCTGTCGCGCCAAAGCCATAATTGCCATTCCACTCATTGGTATAGATATATACTTCTGGTGTTTGCTTTAGTACTTTATGCACCTCATCGCGCAGTACACCTTTACCAAGGCCGTGGATAATAACGGTACGCTCTTGCTTTATTGATATAACGTGCTGCAGGTGCTCTTCGAGTGCCTGCAGTTGTATACGGAGCATGTCAGCATTGGACAGGCCCTGTATGCTGGGTACCAGTTGCTCTATGTGTAGGTCTATTTCATAGCGGGGCAGTTTGGCCCGCCAGTCTTGTGCAGGTTGTGGTTTTGTTGTTTTATTTTGTTTTGCTATAGGTTTGGAAACATCGAAGATGTCTTTCTCCACCTTAATAGTAAACCCATCTGTAAGCAGGTAGCTAAACATCGGTTCGTTTTTCAACTGCAATTCATTGATGTGCTCAAACAGCTTTTGCGGACGTATTTTTACGATGCCTTCGCATACATCATTCAGCGTGTTATCGCTATCTGTCAGTTCCCAATGAAAACGGGGCTGCATGCTCATTTCTTCAAAAGATATGCTGTGCAGGTACAAATGACCGAAGCCATGCAGTTTACCTTCGTGTTTAAAGATTTGTTGCTGCTGATTGTTATTAGCAATGTATTTGAAATATATAGCCTGCGGCAATTCATTCAGCAAGTATACTTTTACCGTTTCTACCACATCTTCAAACACATCGGCTTTATATACCGGCAAGAAAGATAAGTAC